>BNWK01000511.1 GCA_025998775.1 Alphaproteobacteria bacterium
TATTTTATTGCCAATAGCGCAAAGGCCATACCAAGTACCGCTCACGACATCATCGGCGGTGTTTGTCCCCGCACTCATCCAGGTTGCATTGCCCGCGGTGTCCAGGGTCGCCAACTGGCCTGCCACCCTATCTAAGGCATATATTTTATTGCCAATGGCGCAAAGGCCATACCAAGTACCGCTCACGACATCATCGGCGGTGTTTGTTCCCACGCTCGTCCAGGTTGCATTACCCGCGGTGTGCAAGGTCGCCAACCGGCCTGAGCTACCTTCTATGGCATATATTTTATTGCCAATTGCGCAAAGGGCATGCCAACCACCGTTCACGACATCATCGGCGGTGTTTGCCCCCACACTCGTCCAGGTTGCATTGCCTGCGGTGTCCATGGTCGCCAACCGGCCTGAGCCCCCCTCTATGGCATATATTTTATTGCCAATGGCGCAAGGGCTATACCAAGTACCGCCCACGACATCATCGGCGGTGTTTGTCCCCACACTCGTCCACTCCGGCACCTTTCTTCTTACCTTCAGGGTGATGCCATACTTATTGGTGGGAACAGTAATGCGTCCTTTGTCGGCGACTTTCTTGTCGTAGGAGGTTGTGGCACTGACGAGATAAACGTTTTGCATATTTAGATCGATGTAGTAGTTGCCAGCCGCCCCCTGCAGCTGATTTGCGTTAATGGTGATCGTATCCCATGGATCAGCGGTAGAGGTGACGGACGTCGGTGTGCCAGTACCGCTAGCGGGAACAACAGTGACGGAGGAAGAGCCATCTCCATACCCTAAATCCATGACAACCAACCGGCCTGAGGTATACTCTATGGCATATATTTTATTGCCAATTGCGCAAGGGCCATACCAAGTACCGCTCACGACATCATCGGCGGTGTTCGTTCCCACACTCGTCCAGGTTGCATTGCCTGCGGTGTCCATGGTCACCAACCGGCCTGAGCTACCTTCTATGGCATATATTTTATTGCCAATTGCGCAAAGACCGCGCCAATCGCCGCTCACGACATTATCTGCTGTGTTTGTTCCCACACTTGTCCAGGTTGCATTGCCTGCGGTGTCCATGGTCACAAACCGGCCTGCATCACTGTCTATGGCATATATTTTATTGCCAATAGCGCAAAGGCCATACCAAGTACCTGTCTCTTAACCACATC
>BNWK01000512.1 GCA_025998775.1 Alphaproteobacteria bacterium
TTTCGGATCCGTTTTTAACCAGAAGTAAAAACAGCGATTCGGCATATTTGGATTGTGAATATGCAGTTATCGAAGGTCGATATGCGAAAAGAAGAATCTTCGACAAAATCGGAGTCGAGGGGAGCGACGCTTGGGTCAACATCGGAAGGTCCAGAATTCGCGCGATTCTTGAATCGGCAAAAAACATTAATCCGAAGGACGTTTCCGAAACTGCGATGGCGGCAAGAAAGATCAAATCGTTTGATGAGCTAAACAGACTTGAGGTTGTAATCAAAATCGGAATCGAAATCGACAAAAGCGGCATATATAAAGACAAAAACAGAATTGTATCGATAATTACTCCGAATAATTCTGCCTACAAAGAGCATATGAACAATTCCAACGACATACCTTGGAGCATGTGAATTGTGTGATGGAGAAATAAGAATGTGGCAATGTGTTTTAGAACTCGCAATTAAAGACGCAATGGATAAGAAGCTTCACATAATAACCAGAAAAAGAGCTCAAAACTGGTTTAATACTCCATACTTCTCAGTCGTTTGTGATCGTGCAGGAGTCGATGCAGATGCCACAAGAAAAAAGGTTTTGGAAAAAATAAAATGTAAAAACGATTAACTGAAAGGACAAAAAAATGACAATTGATACTGCGCTTTTAAAGCGCAAAACCCTTGCTTTATTCAATTTCGTAAGTATGAAGCATCAGAACAATAAACATATAGGCGATCTCACGATCGGAGATTTTCTTGAAATGTGCGGGTTTTTAGCAGAATTTGATGGCGAAAAATCGGAGGCCGAAGATGCAAGTAATTAACGATAATAAAGATGTGAACTTAAAATGTACAAATAGGAGAGTAAATATGAACAATCTAAAAGTATTCGACAATGCCGAATTCGGCAATATTCGAGCAATAGAAATTGACGGAAAACCACATGCCGTTGGTGTGGATGTTGCTCGTGCGCTGGATTATGCAAATCCAAGCAAAGCGATTATCGACCATTGTAAGGGTATTACTAAGTTGGGAATACCCTCCTTCAACCCACGGGCGTTTCATAAAATTTTTTAAATATTTTAGATATGAGAAGAGAGGGGTAAACAATTTTGCTAGAAAGAGGTAGAATTAATACGTTTTACTATCGGAGGCTAGAAGTGACAGCAAAAGAGA
>BNWK01000513.1 GCA_025998775.1 Alphaproteobacteria bacterium
CGAATGTAAAAAATATATCGAAAACTCTGTGGTCTTGTCCTTCTGCGCTTATCGGCAGATGCTCTTCTTTGGCTTTTTCGAGTTCGATATCGAATCGTCTTTTGATTGCGTTTTCTTTCATGAGCTCCTCAATAAATGTGTGCATTGGGGATCCGTAATATCGTCCAGTTGCTGTTTTTAGATGGTTGGTTAGTGCGTTGTAACTTGGAAAACCGTTGAGTCTTTCGAGTAGTCCTTTGCTTTCCGGCGTAGGCCTCGCAGGAATTGTGAGCAAACGAATGCCCTGACCTGCGTGCATTTTTTTATTGGATTCCGCCATGTGCGTTGCCAGATCTTTTTCGCCGGAAGAAAGCAGACCCAATCGCCAAATTTGTGATTTGCGTGCAGCGCCGTGTATGTTTGCTCTGGTTTTTCCCATTCCATTGGCCAACATATAAATTGCATCGCCAATTTTCTTGGAATCCATCAAAGCGATTTCGTCCAAAATTAGTAGCATGTCGTTGTGAGTGACGGCCACGCCTTCGAGTCCGTTGTCGGTTGCCTTCCACGGCTTAATATATTTGTGGCTGCCGAAAACAGATGCAGCCACATACAACGTCGTGGTTTTTCCTTCGGAGCTTTTTCCGACGAAATTCAGACCGAAATTCTCTCTGTCGCACGACTTCAGCAAAATGCTGGCGAAAGCGGAACTAATGGCGAGCACCAGTCTCGAATTGCCTTCACATGGTTTTGCAATGTATTGCTTCCATTCTTCTACAGTGCCACTCGTTTCCACGAAAGACGGATCGGCATCCGATTGATGTATGACCAATTCTTTCGGCGGTTTACCAATGAAGCCGTTTTCTGTGATGAATCCATTTTCATACCAACCGCTAATCTTTATGAATTTCGCAAAAACCGCCGGATCGCAATTATTGATGTATTCGTTCAGCATTAATTTCGCTCTGCCGTTGGTGGATATTTTGAGTCCGTTTTTTAAAAGAAATTCTCTCATTTTATCTCCGTCCTTGGACAACCAGCAATTGAGAACTCGAAGTCGACGAACCTGTCCGCGACGCGTTTTGAATTCGAGTAATTTTCCGGTATTTTCTCCGTCTGAATCTTCCGTTTGTGCAATGACTTTTACGTAGCCGGAAACAAAAACATATTTTTCGCTGCGTTCG
>BNWK01000514.1 GCA_025998775.1 Alphaproteobacteria bacterium
TTTTTTGGTCAAACAAAAAGAGATATCAGAAATGTTAATTTGTAATATAACAATAGAGTTTTTCTGGATTGATGACGTAATTGGAGCAGAGCACATAATAGAAAGTCTTTTTGAATCAGATGAAGACCTAGGTCAAGACGTTTACTCATCCATAAATAATGAACAATTCATTGTTGGTTTTAGATTTTACGACTTAACAAAAATTGCAATAATTCTAGAAGCATTAAAATCCGCACATCATGACATTGCAACAATCACGTGTACGATGATATAAAAAAAATACATTTCATTTTTGGTTTTTCATTTTCGTATCCGTTTTCGAACACATTTTCGATTTCCAACCGTTCCTCTCTTTAACCGTTCCAAGTTCCTAACCGTTTACTAACATATCTTTTGGTAAAAGTGCAATTAAATTTTGATTAGTTTTCACACATTTTCACCTTTTTAAATTATGTCTCAACAAACAATTACACCTGAGTTGATCAAAAATTTGGAAGAAACGAGAATTAATGAAGATTTCCAAAATATAGAAAATTTCATTGTTCCAAAACTTTCCGAAAATGCAATCCCTGTTGTTGGATACGCAAATACATACTTCTTTGATCACGGAAGATACTTCTTTGATAATGATGCTTTTTGGTATCGTGTTTCTAATGGTTTCAAAAGATTGAAGATGTATGGAGATCAATATCCTCATGCATTTTTGTACGCTATTGGAGTTCCGAAAGCTGTTTCCGTTGCTGTTGCTACATTCAAACATCAATTTCGAACTAATCCTTCGAACTAATCTTTCCCGAAAAATAATTAAAGTACCGAAAAATAATTGAGCACCGAAAATAATTGTTTATAATTTAAAGTTTTTTTCTTTTTTTGAATATCACTCGTCTTTTCCATTTTCACTTTTTTTCCAACACACTTCGTACACTTTTTTTTCTTCCCATTTTAAATAAGAATTGAATTTTTTATCCGTGAATAAAAGTTGAAATCGAGAATGGGAAAATTAGATAAAACAGAATCAAAAAACAAAACTGAATCACCTAATGATAAAAAAATAACAGAGAAAAAACCGAAAGAGAAAAAAACTGCAACTAAAAATAAAAAAACTCCTTCACCTCCAACCTCACCTGAAGCTTCCGTTGCTTCGCCACCACCTTCCGATAATG
>BNWK01000515.1 GCA_025998775.1 Alphaproteobacteria bacterium
AGTGCAGACGCGCCCCATACCGCTTCCTGTTGTTGTGGCCGGTGCTGCTGCTGCTGCTGCTGCTGCTGGGACTGCCTTGGTGACGAGTTGGCGAGTGCCGAGCACGGCCTGCCCTGCCCGAACGAAGCATAGGAAGACGAGGGGTCAGGGCGCGTGCGTCCCTCGGAACAGGGCGGCGAGAGCTGGAAGGGCATGTAAAGAGGCTGTGTGTCGGAATCGAAGGGTGAGGAGCAGAAGGGGCGGTAGTAGGGCAAAGAGGAGGAGGAGCTGAAGCAGGACGGCGAGGAGTGCGAAGAGGCGGGGCAGAAGTAGGAAGAGGGAGAAGAGGGAGAAGAGGGAGATGTGGAGGACGCCGTGGAGGACGCCGTGGAGTCAGACGGCAAAAAGGACGCGGGTGGCGAGGTGGCGAACAAAGCCGAGTCGTTCGGATAGCCCTGGAAAGAGTTGGCGGGCATATGCATGTCAAAGGAGTGCAGAGAGGGAGGTCCAGGAAGACGTATGGATTCCAGGGGACAATCCAGCGAGTCTTGATGGGATGAGGAGGAGTAAGAGGATGAAGAAGAAGGAGAGCAGCTGGACAACGATGATGATGACGGAGAAGACGATGATGAAGATGAAGATGTTAACGATGGAAATGGGTCGGGTCCCACGTTATTATCCCTCCTGTTTTCATTCCCTGCAACTTCCAAATGCGCATCCAACCTTTTCGGCTTGATGTCTTCATCTTTTTCTTTCCCTGCCGTTTGTTCTTGGCTCGTTCTTAATTTCTCTCTTGCTTCCTCCCCCTCCACCTCCTCTTCCTCCTTCGTCTCTGCAGGCCTTACTGTCTTGTTTGTCGGGCAGCATCTCTCCATGTCCATATGGCTTCTCCCCGCCACAGTCACAGACGCAGCAGCAGCAGTCTTTCTCTTCCCCTGATTCCCTGACGTTTCCTTTGCCCTCCCCATCGTCTCTGTCTTATCCTACGCCTGCATCACTGTCGTCTCTTGCTTTGACACCAATATCCTCTCCTGCTTCATCATCGTCTGCGCGGTCCTCATCTCCCCTCTCATTCTCCTCCTCTTCGTCACCCTCATCTCTGCCATTCTCCTTCGCAGTCCCTTGTTCTTACCCCTGGGCATTCATGCCTCCCTCAGCCTTCCCACCTCTCCTTGCCCCCTCTT
>BNWK01000516.1 GCA_025998775.1 Alphaproteobacteria bacterium
GTGCCAGAAGGGTATGAGATTGAGATGGATAAGGAGGGTGAAAAAGAGGGTGAAGATGACGAGGAAGGCGACGTTGAGGCTAGCAGCAGCGTGTCTTCGACGCCTCGACAGTACGAACCTGGATTGAGATTTAGGAGAACAGTACCAGTGTCAAGCTCAGCTCAGTGGGTAAATCCGTTTGCTGGAAGGAATTTTAAGCAGGATCAGTAAGACCCGCATACTCTGGCGGTATCTCATCGATGTTCGTCGCGATTATTTTTGTGTAAAAGATAGGTAGAACGATGTTTTTCGTCGCTGGCCCCTTACCTGCCCGTAACTGCACTGGCTTGAGTAATTCACAGATGACATTTCCACCCTCGTAGCCTATGAACGTCGCCAACGTATCGAAGTTTCGTCTGCGTTTCTTGAACATCTGACGCGTTTTCTCGAATGGGATATGGACAAGCAAAATATTCCCAGGCTGATAACTGGTCAGGCCTCCCCTAGTCGCTCTCACGTTACTCACAGTAAGCTGCTCTTGTCGTGCTCTGATATACGCATTCTCTAACTCAGGGTCGCTCTGGACTTGCATTGGCGTCAATTTGTTATTGAAAGCAGCATGCACTGTGTTGTTGTATATGCGAACGACTGCGAAGAAGACGTTCCTGTTAGCAAATCGTCGAGGCTCTCCACACAAATTTCTGATCACCCGAATGACTGAATCAACGATGGTGTAGCTGTTTGTTAAATGAAAGGCGTGGGGGTTGTCTTTAAGGTAGAACTTTACATTTTCGCGGTAGAGCACGTTACTGCAGAGCCGGCGGACAGCGACACTGTCGCCGCGAGATAATGCCGTCGCCTTTGATATAACATGTTCGGTTGCCAAAATGTTTTAGAAATTCGCTGAAGCCTACAGCGAGAGACGCCACAGATTTTCCAATGGTCGGCCAGCAAAAAAGAAAGCGTGTGTTCTCATTGATGAAGAACAGATACCCGAAAACAGAGCTGCCTTCAATAAATGCGATATCAACGACCCAGCTGTTGGTGTGAGGAGAGAATGTTGGGCGAAAGTACTTGGAGAGGGGCTTGAGGCGTAGGTCGTGGGCCGACCCGGCATCAGCGACTGCAGTGACATCGCGAATGGCTGGGTTTTGTGCTGCATATCTAAGCTTTACGATGCTTTT
>BNWK01000517.1 GCA_025998775.1 Alphaproteobacteria bacterium
CTAAACTTCAAAACTCCTCGAGAGGTCTTTGTGGCAAATCGGATTGTTTCGCTACATGATGCACCTCATTGTTGAATGAACGCGTTTCCTTATTCATATGTGCAATCACGTCTTTTCGTGTTGCTCCAGCGAGGCCATGCGAGGTACGATATTGTGCTATTATCTCATCGTCGGCTACACGCTTGTTCAATGCGAGGACCATTTTCTTAGATTCGAGGTACCCTTCATCCAACGGCCCATTTTCTTGGTCCAGCTGCATCAAATGAGGTCTCATTTCTCCGGCATCTATCTCATTAGCGTTTTTAATCAGATTCTCAAATTTGAGGCTTCTAGATTTGATGTGATTGCCAGGGCTTGCGATTGTGTGCGCTAGGACAGAGCATGATGCAGCAGGCAAGCACGGCACGATGGATGCAAAGAGAGTCATAAACCACGGAAATACATTATCACCACTGCCGATCGTCAGTATTCCGTGAGTCAAGAACATTACTATTCCTTCAGTTGGGCCAGCCCCAGGCCCAACCATGAGAGCTCCCAAGGCAGACACTTTTTTCATCAGGTTTGTGGCAGTGTCTTTCTGAACAGCGAAGGCCGCTAAGCGGTCTTCCTTAGGCATCTGCGACACTCGATACCTGACGTAGAGGTTCAACGGCGCATTTTCCCCGCGCGGATTGATCGGTAACAACAGACGTTGTTTCAAGGACGGATGCCTGGACCAGAGGTAGGTTTGGTCACAAAGTCCGATCAAGGTACGAACTTGAGCAGCGTTTCTAGCAAGTATTACAGCGCATAGGCGCAGCACGACATCACGATTCATGCCAATAATACCATTCAAAGACTCATGCCTGTCGTCAGCACGCAAGATGCTTACCTCATATCGGTTACCATTTCCTGTGACAAAAACGGTTCGGCTTGGCTTGACAATGGCAGCTGCGGCGCATGCGGCAGCCTGAGCGTCCGCCAAGTGGGCGCTAGTCGGCTCGGGCTTGCTGTCGTTGTGTTCGGCAAGTGCGTTAGCTCTTTTGAGCAGCTGGTTAATCGCAGGTGATATCGATTGCAACCGGGCGACTCCAGAGGCCAATACTTCCGATTCCGGCGACTCGCGCACAAGGTTGTTACGGAAGTCATACAAAGTCTGCCGGAATCGGAAGTATTGGCCTCT
>BNWK01000518.1 GCA_025998775.1 Alphaproteobacteria bacterium
ACAATGGCGAAGACGAACAGCTTGCGTTATAAAGGAGTCTCTATAAAAAAACTAAGAAAAATGGCTGGCTGGAATGACTCAGTACTTGCTGATGTTCTTGCGCAAATTTTTTCATGAGGCCGCCCTGGTGTCCGCCGTAAGATTGATTGACGGTGACGGCGAGGAGTGACGCGCGGAGCCACTCACGGTTTTCGAGTGGCTTTCGCATATTCAAAATCATGGCGATTTCTCGGTTTGCTAGTTCGCAGCGATCTGCTATCAAATATCGTTGCGAGTAATTGGGGTGGTGAAAGCTCAATGGCTTTCATTTTCTGAACCTTCGGTGCCTTCTGTTTCGCTGGAACTCGAGCTCCAGCCTGAAGAAGTGGTTGCAGCGGCTTCGGCAGTTTCTTTTGGTCCACGGTCTTCAAGAACTTCTGCGAGGGCTAGTTCAGTTTTCATTCGTCCCTCTGTTGGGCCCCAGTAGGAGGGGTGGCTATTCAAACTCTCGCGGAGGGGTTTCAGAAAGTCCTTGCCAAAGATTGTTTGTAATGCCGTAAGGTAATGTTCGTCGAATGCTGGTATAATTAGGTCTGCGTGCTGCCTGGCAATTAGCGTATTGGTGATAGTGGTGATAATGGTTTCCTGCAATGTCATATGGTCGTTTCCTCTTGACATCTTATGTAGCATCTTAAATATTCCAGGCAACAACATTTCCGGTTTGTCGACGCCACTTATTATGACTGTTGGCGGGTTGTATTTAACAAGCTGAGGTATCTCAAGATGCCGGTCGTCGCCTCCAAGTTTCTGTAGATGGCCAAACTCGCTATGTTGAGTATTTGAAGAAACTTCGATGCTGTATGTCTCTTTACCGACTGTGCAAACGATTTTTATCGCTCCGAAGACATCTCGCGCAGCCTCGTCCCAGGCGAGTGGTCTATCCCCTTCTCCGGATGCTATTACCGGTTCCGCACGCAAGTTTACATCGGTCCTAATCTCCAGGAGCAGATTCAAGGCTTCTATTATTTCTTGTACAGAAATCGGTTCGGCGTTCCAGGGCGGCCTCATGAAAAATTTTAGTATGAGAATAAGAAGAAATGGTTAACAATCTATGCAAGTAATTGAAGGATTGTTGTTATGGAAGTCGATATTAAGGATTCGTTTTTAGATTATTTTGGAG
>BNWK01000519.1 GCA_025998775.1 Alphaproteobacteria bacterium
GAACTTCACTTGCATCTATATGAGCGACTTCATCAAACATTTTATCAAGTGCCTGTGCAACAGACGTGGATTCTACTACTTCTTCATCATTGTCATCTAAGTGTGTGAAATCTTTGTAATGAACGTTAGTTGCTTCTATTGTTCCTGAACCAGGACCAATTCCTTCAACGATATCAGGATGGACTTTCAACTTCAGTGACCCATCAGATTCTTTCTCAACAAGCATGGAACTACTTCCTTTTATAGTAACAGCACCAGATCTTCCATTGATCGATTCAACGATACTTGGACCTATGTGATTGAAATAATCGTAAGTCATTTCGTTCAAATAAAAATAATAGTTTTACGCATTCTCATCGATCAATAATAACTCCAACTCACCTACGAAATCAACGTAAGATCGATACATATTATCTGTATGTCCACTCCAGCTACGGATATAGAACGTAGCCTCTCGAAGATTATCCATTGTAAAATCAAATTCTTTAACACAATTATAGTTATTAACCATCACTACAAATCCTTCTTTTCCAATAACTTTCAGTAGACCCGCAGCAGTTGGACCACCGTGACTTGGACTTCTTGTGGAAACCATAACGTCTGGTGAATTAAAAACTATATTGCTAAACAGTCCATAACCAAGCTGTACAGGTACTACATATGAAGTCAGGTATTCATAAAACTCAGATATTACTATTTGATTTACCGTAGCACCAATAACTCGGATTATCTTCTTGCATTTAATAGGAGCATTAATGAACCACATTGGTAACACACCTTTCGCAATAACATTAGAATTTACTATTGTTGGTGGATTGTCAGAAGTAACCGGAAATGATGGTGATATTCTTCCTGGAGGAAGAACGGGGACCGATGGATCTACAGTTATTTCTGGATCTACAGTTATTTCTGTATCTACGTCTGGTACAATTACAATAGGTGGTGGTATTGGACGTGTTGGAGTGACAATAGGGACAGGAGGAAACGGATCATCAGGATCTGGAAAATCACCTTTGCTTGGATCCCGCCACTTAGGCTTGGACATTATTGCGAGATAACCTTTCTGTACAATACTCATTTATTACTAACCAAAAAAGAAATCTCGAACCTTTTCTTTCGTTGTTCCACTTTTCCATATTCTCTTACGCTCAGCC
>BNWK01000520.1 GCA_025998775.1 Alphaproteobacteria bacterium
CCGTTGCCAAACTCTCGGAAATGTATCGGCATTGAATACTGTTACGGGCACGAGGTGCCGAAAATTCGAATTATCTTTAGATCAATCACTTACCTTTGACCAAGAAAAGAATCACAATATTGAAGATTTATGGCAAACATAGGGTCATTTAAGCGTTCTCAGGTTTTTATTTATTTTTTTTTTACCAGCTACCTTTTTTTCAGACCACTCCTCAATCTTACTTATGGATTATTCTCCTCACCACTTGGTCATTTGGTTGAATGGCGAGTTGGGAGTGACTCGATAATTATCGCCATGTTATATGCTTTCTTTTGATATAATTTAATCATTAAATGAACTTCAAGTTTTTTTTTTTTTAGAAAGGAAAAAGAAAATTTTGTTGTCTTTAAGTTTTATGACGTAGTTATTAGGGAATGGGTACGCGAAATAGTCTGGAATGTATCGTAATATCTTCAGCATATCTTGGATTATCTTTTCGTAAAAAGTTGAGTTATTTCATCTTCAGAAAAAAAATGTATCTCCTCCCCAATTTCGCTGTATCGAATATGAAAGGATTTCGTTCTTTTATTTGAAAAGATGGATGGCGTTTGTTCCAAAGTGTTTTTTTTATTTCGTTATCATGTATTTGTCGATTCCTTTGGACTAGTTTGTTTCATAATAATGAATGTGAGGAAAAAAGATTGTTGACTATTATTGAGGGCTGTGTAAACGTTTTTTCTCTTTGTAAGTGACTGAGTGTAATATGATTGTATCCACTATCACACACACGTTCATTTATGTCTGCATTGTTTGTGAAATCAAGGGGAAGCCATGAATTTCACGACATTCAACTTTCTGTCATTCTTTGTGTTTCCATAAGGGGTTACATGAGATTTTTTTTTTTGTAAGTGTGCATTCTTTTCTGTTTTTCAATCATTGTTTCTTTTGATTGATTTTGAGTTATTATTCTTTGTTTTGCACATACAAATACGTGTGTGATCGAAAAAAGTGATGCTTGTGTGTCTGTGTATGTATGTTTCTCAGTGTTTGTTTGTGTGGATGTGTGTGTATTTGTGTTAGTAACTATGTGTGCATGTGTTTGTGTGTGTGTGTGCATGTATGCATGTTAGTAACTGTGTGTGTGTGTGTGTGTGTTCTGCCTATTTTTTTTTTTA
>BNWK01000521.1 GCA_025998775.1 Alphaproteobacteria bacterium
GTTATTGTATGCTCCTGCAAATGATTTAAAGAAATTTGTGAAAACATTTGGGGGTGAAGAGCTGCGAAAGGGTGTATTTCCATACGACATACTAAGGATAAATGATAGAGAAAATATTCTAGAAGAATTAAATGAAATATTGAACAAAACAGAAGTCTTCTCGCAGCCTGATTTCAATAATGCGCTGACTAATTCGAAAATAAGTGACTCGTCTTCCCCTATTTTTGCAGAAGAGATGAAGTTGCACTCTGTTGTGGCGAACAGTGCGCGCTGCTTATCCATGAACGAAACATTCGAGAACTTCTCATTATTTTGGCCATCCGAGCCATATGATGAATTTAGAATATTTTTGCATAATTCATTCTCTCCTTTGCTCTTCGCACTCACCCGCATCTCGAACAGCTTGTTGACAAAACGCCCGATACGGTCGTGCTTAGTAAAGAGGATGACTGTCGATACTTCATCTATAATGAAATGATTTGTGTCTATCAACCCCCACAGCTCGTACATTCCGAACGACCATAGCTGCCCATGTGTGGAAAGCAATTGCGTCAGTTTCGTCTCGTGTTTGTTGTGCGGGAGAGAGTGCCCCTCTAAGAACGAATACATGTACTTGCCCAACACTTTCTCAGAGCTTTCACACTCTAGTTTCTTAATTATAGGAGGAAAATTTATATTGTCGTTCAAATGCAGATCGTCTATATGTCCACGCACAACAGCAATGAAATAGGGAAGCGTCTCACTCACCTCTTCACTGAATCTTTCTTCATTCATTATTATTTTTCTTCTTTCTTCTTCTGTAGAGTTTTCTTCGTCCATATAAGCCGTTTCGTAGGCAGGCATCCACATTTTGTGCCCTGTGTACGGAATAAACGGGTGCACATTAGAAGAACATACGGAAGGATAGAGAGAAGAGAAATCCACACCACACACATGTGTCATCGTATGAGGAGTATCTGAAGAGTAAACACATCCATCTTTTATTGAAAATTTATTTATCTTTGTAATTCCGGAATAATTAAATCTATGTCCAACATTTGCCAGACCACCAGTGATTCCCCCTCTTAGTACATGGTAAGTTTTCTCATTAGTAATTGTCATTGGCAAATGCGCAAACAATGCGTACTTTTTCATTTGAATACGTTGTTGAATTA
>BNWK01000523.1 GCA_025998775.1 Alphaproteobacteria bacterium
CTGACAACTCCCGTCGCATCACCCGCAATTGCGAAAGCAGTGTCTCGAGTTACTTTCTTATCCTTAATCGCTTGTGCAATATCAAATCCTAGACCTACCCCCGAAGCTACTCCTCCGACAGCATTTAATGCGCTTCCAGCTTCTGAAGCGACTTTCGAAATATTTGATATTGATTGTGAAACTGTTAATTCCTTCTTATAATTCCCCACTTGTAAAAAATTGCTCGCTTTGCCAAAAGAATCTGCTTTACTTATTGTTTCCGCTCCTTCACTTACCGCTGACATATCCTTCATCGGAATAATCTTCGAGGCGTCGTAAGCTCCTCAAGCATCTTTCCAAATACTTGTTCCTTGCCCAAATGTTTTCATCAATGCTTGGTCCGCTTTGGAATAATCATTGATAAAACCAAATGTTTTTCCAACATCGATTGCTGTCTGTGGATAAGTAGGAGCTTTAACAACTATTCCTATTCCAGTATTGATTGTTCCAATCGTCGATGCGTCATCGCTAGCTTTTGAAAATATATCTGAATGATTGACGTTTTGATTAATGATATCATTAGTTTTATCATTAGTTTTATCTTTAATGTTAAGCATATTTATATCCTCTGGAGATAGATTTAAGGTTGAAGTTCCGTACTTAATCTTGGGTTTATTCAAAATCATGTTCGATAATCCGTATTCGTCCAAATCATCGTAGGGATATTTTTTCTTTCTCCGCAACCCATTAATTAAAAAATCAGTTTTTGCACAGTCACCAACTGGCATCTTTTAACAAAAATAAACAGCCTTTTACTGTTTTTAAGCAGAACCAGTCAATCGCCTAAGCACATCGGGGAAGTGTTTAGCCAAGCACTCGTTCCAACCTAAACCTGTCTCATACATTGCTCGTTGACTTGTTGAGAACATCCAAAATGTGTCAGAAACTATACAGATTATAGGACAGGCCTTATTCAATTTAGCATCAACAATAGTTGTATCATTTTCTGCATTCAAGTAATAGTAACAATCACCGTTTATGCCCTGCACTTGTGGACTTCCTGTTAAAGATACCGTCTCTTGAGCAGAATTAGCGGGGTCACTAAAAAACGCGTTTGAGGATTGACGCTCTAAGTTAAAGATCATTAGAAAATCGGTATCGTCTTCGTTACAT
>BNWK01000524.1 GCA_025998775.1 Alphaproteobacteria bacterium
GACCAAAATCGAAAGTGTCCATTTTTGCCCTAAAAAATGACATTCTTATCTCTCTAGATTTGTATTATTTTGCAAGAATTACATCACCTGTACGTCATTCATATTCGTCGGACACAAAATCTTTCTTAAATTTACTAAGCGATCACTTTTTATCATTCATACCAGCCCTGATAGAAACTTAGTTAAAAAATTAAATTTAAGTAAATCAAATGGATTCTACACCTGTAGTATGTGTCTGGGTAGTAATTTTGATGGATTAGGATTTGGATGAGGATGAGGAATAATAATTTTGAAAAAACATTTCCTTTTTCACAAGCTGAATTAGAATTGTTTTCACTTTGTTTTTATACGGTTGTTTTATTAGCATGTAGTTCGCCTGCGTACCAAGAATGGACCTGTGCAAAAAAAAAGTGTTTCCTGAGAGATTACCAGTTTATTATCGTTATTGTAATTTTGTAACGTAACAGGAAATTGTGGAGGCAGATCTGTTGCAGTTTCATTGTCTTAATAAAATGGAAGAGTTGTTTAGAGAAGGAAAGAAGTTTGATTCGTTGTTTTTTTGTTTTGTGTGATGTTCCGACAGGAAGTTGATACTTACAGGAGAAATCCCACATAAGAATTGCACAAAGTTGTGTGATATTTCTTTCACTTCATCTGGCTTCAGCTGCTTGCACATGTCTGTATGTGTGTGCTTCACCACCAGTGTGTGGCATACCCCTGCTGGTTGTGCTCCTTCCTGGTTGTGCTGGTTTGCCAGGCTGTCCCTTCTCACTCGATTGATGTTGGTGGGCTGACTTGCTGAATAGCAAAGACTGGGATGAAACCGTGCTAAAAATGTGCTGATGGAACTTCTTTTTTTTTAAGCTCACAATTTTTTTTTTTTGGTGGATCTGTTTTTGTATTGTTTTTTTTTTTTTGTTTCTTTTATTTGCCCTTTTTTTTGCTCGCTTTCTTACTTACTTTTTTAGTTACTTGCTTGCTTGCTTGCTTGCTTATTTGCTAGCTGGCTTGCTTCTTTGGTTTCTTGCTTGCTTGCTTACTTGCTTGCTTGCATGCTTCTCTGCTTGCTTGCTAACTTCCATTCTTCCTTGTTTGTTTGCTGATTGGTTTGTTTTTGCTTGTGTCTTTTTTTTGTGTGTGTGTGTATGTGTG
>BNWK01000525.1 GCA_025998775.1 Alphaproteobacteria bacterium
AGAGGGAAATGAGTAGGAAAAAAAAGAATTAAGCAGGAGAAAGCAAAGAGAGGGAGTGAGAGAGGGTGGCGGCACAGCAGGGAATGGAGGGCGGGATGGTGTGCAATGTGGGTGTATGGGGACAGACTATGACCATCGCCATCGCCATCGCCATCGCCATCGCTGTCGCCATCACCATCGCTGTCGTCGTCGTCGTGGTAGGGATTCGCGTTACCAATTCCAACCTGCGCCTCACTAACCAAAGTAAGGAAGTGACACTGTGCGAAGACAGAGACACACTAGCGCAGATACAGGATACAAAACTGTTTGGCTATTTGGATGCTGTGTGTTTGCTCTTATCTGTTCTG
Source organism: Alphaproteobacteria bacterium (assembly GCA_025998775.1). Lineage (GTDB taxonomy): Bacteria > Pseudomonadota > Alphaproteobacteria > UBA3830 > UBA3830 > BNWE01. The sequence goes on from BNWK01000525.1 coordinate 348, forward strand.
TCGTTTTAGCTTTGCCATGCTTCTTAGTTTCTTGTCTTCGATTGTTTCTCCCCTCTTCTTCTCTCACTCCTCACCCTCACACCCTCACACTCTCAGACCGTCCTGGATACACATTGTCGCAGTCGCAATCGCAATCGCCATCGCCATCGCCGTCGTCGTGGCGGGGATGTGCATTACCAACCTGCACGGTACCAATCTGCGTGTCTTTGTCTGAGTGTCTTTGTCTGAGTTACGAAGGCTGAGAATTGAAGAAGAATATTATGAATTGTATGAGAAAAGGAGTGGAAAGCTGAGTTACGAAAGAAGTCGGAGGAAAAAGAAAGTGAAAGAACAGGTGGGAGGGATAAGAAAGAATAGAAGAGAAGAAAAATAGAGGTGGATGAGAAGACAGAGGAACTGAAAAAGATAAAGTGGGAGTGGAGTTGAAGGTGTGAAATAAAGGAAGGTGGGTACCAAGGAAAAACAACAATAACCACGAATCGAAGATCGCTCTGACTTGAATAATGTCAGCAGCAGTGATGACGGTGTTCGCAGCGATGGCTATGAAGGAAAGCATTGTAGAAGCACCAATAAGAATGCAAGTGGCAGTAGAGGTAGCAGTGTCAGTATACAGAGCCGTAGTGTGAATAATGATCATGGCAGAAGCAGAAGCAGAAGCAGGAGCAGAAGTAGAAGCAGAAGCAGAAGCAGAAGCAGAAGCAGAAGCAGAAGCAGAAGCAGAAGCAGAAGTAGAAGCAGAAACAGAAGTAGAAGCAAAAAAAAAAATGCATCCGACAAAAAAAAAAAATATTCACTCCTCACC
>BNWK01000526.1 GCA_025998775.1 Alphaproteobacteria bacterium
AATAATAATAATAATAATAATAATAATAATAATAATAATAATAATAATAATAATAATAATAATAATAATAATAATAACGTTGCTTCTTCATCATCATCATCGTCATCAATGCCAGCGTCTTCTCAATCTTCATCTTCATCTTCTTTCTCTTCATCTTCTTCATCTGCTTCATCTGCTTCTCCTTCACCATCCCTCTCTTCTCCTTCCTCATCTCCTACTTTTTCTCCATCCTTGTCAATCTCAGTTCCATTCCGTATCTCGGCAAACAACAACGCTCTCAAACAGAACCCGAAGACTCGTCTGCCCACTGCTGGTAGTACGAACCTTACTCATCAGGAGGTCCTGCCCCGCAGAGGGGCGCTTGCTCCTCCGAGTCCCAATCCCAACCACAATTCCACTCTCTCTGCCTACCCTGCTCTACCTGCCTACCCCTCTCTCTCTCCCCATCTCAAACTCCCGCCTTTACCCACACTCCCATTATCAAAAACAAAACCCCCCTCAGGAAACAACAACAACGTGCTTCCATCACATCCAACGCATCCTCCTCCTCCTGCACAGCCTCCTCCTCCTTCACAACACCAACAACAGCAACAACAACAACATACGCCTCCTCCTCCACTTCAGGAACCCCTTCCTCACCACCACCGCAATACACACACCACCTCCTCCTCCAACCAACCACCACCCCCCAACAGCATCAGGATGATGAGAGAGCAGAATGACAGAGCAGACAGAAACAGCAGCACCGCGCAGCAGCACCAATCAGGCATTTACCCACCAACAGGCAGTCGTCAGTCATCATCATCAGTCGTCGGTAACCCGGCGGCGGGTAGTAATGAAAACAACAGTACACCAAATTATCCAAACACTTTCTTCTACCAAGGAAACACGCCAGTCACAATACACCCGCCCAATCTCCTCTCCTATCCACAACAAAATAATGGCAGTCAGGCAACTCATTACACCCCGTGTTTTGAATCAGGTGTGCAACCAACTTCAAATACTCTTCCTCCCATTACAGCTGATCCACGCCTAAGTCTCACCATAACAATTGATAATACCTCACCAAAAGTTTATGTGTTTTTTTTTTTTTTTTTTTTTTTTTTTATTTTTTTTTGTTTTTTTTTTTTTCTTTTTTTTTTTTTTTT
>BNWK01000527.1 GCA_025998775.1 Alphaproteobacteria bacterium
TTTTTTTTGTTTTTTTTTTTTTTTTTTTTTTTTTTTTTTTTTTTTTTTTTTTTTTTTTTTTTTTTTTTTTTTTTTTTTTTTTTTTTTTTTTTTTTTTTTCTTTTTTTTTTTTTTTTTTTTTTTTTTTTTTTTTGTTTGTTTGAACTGGAAACAGGCCCGAATGCGCTAACGATGCTTATTGCGCTGTACATGCGTGGAGTTGCCTTCCTTCCTCATTTTACTCTTATCTTTCGCCGTTCGGAAAAGGCACGGGAGGCATTTGTCATGGGTGATTTACGAACCGTGGTACAGAAGAAAGTGGAGGCATTCAATAGGAAAGTGCTTTTTGTGTGGAAGGGTGTAGTCATGGATTTCTACTATTTCTTGGGAAATATGTTTTCGTCTGCGGCATCCTTATCCTCATCCTCTTCCACTCGCTCTCTCTTTTCTGCCGGATCTTGTGCTGCTATTCGCGACTTCCTCTCCACTCTAACGTCGTTTATCACTCATTCACTTCAATCCGTCTTGAGTTCCCTTCCATTAATATTTCCTACCCTTGTATTTCCTCCTGTTTTATTAAACGAAAAATTTTCGTCTTCTCCTCTTTCTTCTTCAAAATCTTCTTCTTCTCCTCCTTCTGCTGCTGCTGCTGCTGCTTCATCTTCTTCTTTCCTTCAGCAGCACTCTGATATCACCACACTATCCATTCCGCTCCCTGCAGACAATCGTGATTTCTCAGTCCATGCTACTCTTTCTTTGCTTTGTCATGCGATTTCTCCCAACATCACATTGCAGAATGTTAACAGGTTTTTTATTTTCGTGTTTATATATATGATGGTGTGTTTTATTTTTGTTTTTGTAATCATCTCTCTTTCTCTCTTTTTTTTTAGATTGCCACGCAATGCTGGAATATTCGATCTTTTCCATACGTTTCTTCGCAATCCCCTTTATAATTCCGACCAAGGAGAGGTAAAAATGGAAACTGCTGCTGAAAGACAAAGTGTGAACAGAAGTGTTGCCATTGTCAGAAAAACTGGTGATGTGCGTGCCTTTTCACGATCCCCATCCCTCTTCCCACAGCTACCCCAATCACCACTTTCTCTTTCATCCGCAGCCCCTCCTCCTCCTGCACACTCCTCGCTTCCACCCTTCCCCCACTCCTTCTCCTC
>BNWK01000528.1 GCA_025998775.1 Alphaproteobacteria bacterium
ACACACACACACACACACACACACACACACACACACACACACACACACACACACACACACACACACACACACACACACACCCACACACCTACACACACACACTCGACCATACCGCTGCATATACTCCTCCACCTGCTGTGCTTCTGCCGTGGCGTCGCTGTGCTTCTGCGGCTCTTTACACAGCTGTGCACCCTCCGCGCCCTTCCACTGCTCCAGGAACAAGGAAGAGTGCTGTAGCTGCTTGCCGTGGCTGCGGCTGCCCTTCTCCGCGGCGTGCCAGATCCTGCTGGGCTCGGACTCCGCTGTTCAGGGGGGGATATCGTTTCTACGGTTCATCCTCTTTCTGCTCCTCACCGTTCTTCACTCCTCCGTCCCTTCTCTCTTCTCCATCCTCCTCACCTCCCTCCCCCTTTCCATCCTCACCGTTCTTGTCTTTTTTGTCCTCTTCGACATGCTCCGTACCTCCCTCCTCCCCATCCTCAGCATCGTGTACACACATGCTCATCCATGGTCACGTGCCTCCCGTGTTACGGCTGCCCCGAAAGAGCCTGTCCCGTGCCCTTCTTCTCATGCGAAAGACTGTGCAGAGAGTTGAGGCAGAAATTGTCAGCAACTCATTCACACTTACCGCCGAACATAAAAAGGCCTGCGTGTCGATAACGGTGCTTTGGAAAAGTATCAGTCTCACTGGTTGAGTGCAGGCAATGACGCCATACATGGGTGTGTTCGGAAGGGATGCGTGTGTGTGTGCAGGAGGGAGCGGGAAAGAAGGGGGAGAGGAGAAGAATGTGATGTGACAGTATATCCCTCCCCTTTTCCAGAGAGCCCATTCCTCACCACCCACAAGGCCCAGACGCTGCGTGATGTTAAGGGTCCCAACACAGATACAGGCACAGGTCCAGACACCAGCGTCTGACTCTCTCGGTCCTGCGCGCGCCCTGCGTGTCGCTGTGCAGACGCTCGATGGTGTGCGGCCACTTCGCTTTACCGGTGAAAACAACGACCGCAGCGTGGCACACAGCCCTGCACAGCTGCTGGATACGACGCTCAAGCTGCTGCTGGATACGATGCTCAAGCTGCTGCTGGATACGACGCTCAAGCTGCTGCTGGATACGACGCTCAAGCTGCTGCTGGATACGACGCTC
>BNWK01000529.1 GCA_025998775.1 Alphaproteobacteria bacterium
ACGTCTGCGTCACCCCACCGCCCAGTGCCACACACAGCGCACGGTACTTCGCATGGTTGTCCGGTGTTGTCGCGAGTGATAGCATGCACATGCTGCTCAGCACCTGCGCCACGTCGGCGAGTGCGCGGACGATCGTGTCCAGCAGAAGTCTGTGCACGCGCTCCTCCTGCATCGCAACGGTTTCACAGATCTGCTGGTTTTCGACACTGTCCATCGTGTCCAGCAGACCGGTGATGGACGCCGCGCCCTGTAGATCCGCACCGTGCACAGACGGAAACGGAGCAGAGCGGGCGGTGGAGTAGGGCAGAGGGGAGTAATCGCCAAAGGAGTCGCGGGCCGCAAGGAAAGTGGTGGGGCGGATTCGGTTAAACTTGAGATTGTCGATGCCGAAGCGGAAGAGGACAAGCAGGATGGAGCAGAAGGTGAGGATGCGCGGCGGGGTAAAGTAACTAATGGAGAAGAAGAGCGGGCAGGTGTTGAGCAGCTTCAGCACGATCGTCTTCTCAGCCGACACTACCTCCACCTCGTTGAGCGGATCGGAGCAGTGCTGGAGTTGGCGGAAGACTGAGAGGTAGAGCGAAGAGGAGTAGTAGGTGGATGCCGGCGACGTCAGCCGTCGCTCGGATGCAGAGGCAGACAGATAGCCTCTCAGCCAGGACATGCTTGACGGAGAGGGCATGTGGCACATGGTCAGCCTTTCTGTCAGATACGACAGCAGCGTGAGAAACGGAACCTGTACTCCTTCGTTCACCATCAGTGTTGTGAAGTAGCCTTGGAATTTTTTCATACGCTGTTCCGTGTGGTACATAGTCTCTACACACTTCACAAGCTGTAACAGTTCAGATGTGGAAAGTAATCGGTCCGGAAGACACAGCGAATCAGCAATCCAGTCGGGATCCACCTGAGTCTCCTCACCACCTTCCCCTGCTCCTCCTCTGACTCCGGCTCCAACCCCCCTCCCTACTACAGGTACGCATGTGGGAGCGGCGCTAAAGCGCAGGAGTAGCCGCGCCACCGCCTGCCACAGCGGAGGGTGGTTCAGAGCGGCATACAGACTGCCGAACGCAAACTGGCGCAGTGTGTGTTGTGGGGTGATGATACGGCTGATGAACGAGTGAAGGTGGAGGAAGACTACGAATCGGAAC
>BNWK01000530.1 GCA_025998775.1 Alphaproteobacteria bacterium
TGTCACCACTAATTCCGAGTCGTTGAAAGTATGGCAGCTCTCCGATGCGATCGATTTTTGCGTTATTGTAGTCCGTCGATCGTTTAAAGCCCTGATTTGCAGCGGTTCGAATGGAAAATTTGAAATCACCTAAAATCATTATGGCACCTCACCGATCGGGTCATACAAAAATGCTCCGGAAAATTCCTTCATTTTTTCCGAAACTGAATTTGCAATTGACGTTGGATTTTGATCTGGAGTTGTCGTCACATTTATGTTTATGTTATTCGTCTGGTTTTTGCTTACATTCGCCTTTGAAATTTGAGGTAATTTCAGTGGTTCAGCTTTCTGTTTTTTATCAGAGGAGCTGAACAGACTGCCAATCCATGATTTTTTTGACTCAGGCATAGTGCTATCGTTTGCCTTTGAAGTTGCTTCTTTAGCATCAGGAGATTTTTTCTCATCAGATGAACCGAACAAACTTCCAATTCCGGATTTTATGGTTGCAAGCGGAGATGTGATTTTATCGAATATTCCAGTTGCAAAGTTTGAAAATTTTTCCCAGATCGGCTTGATGCTATCCCAGATTGTAGTGAAAAACGCCTTCACTTTTTCCCAGTTCGCGATGATGAGCGTTGCACCAACTGCAAGCGCTGTTATTGCGGCTCCAATTGGATTTGCTGCCACAACCGCAGTTAGAGCTCGAAACGCAGTTGTAACGGTCGGCAAAACAGTTCCAGCAGCCAAAAGTTTCGTTTGGAGTATAGCAAATGCAACCTGAATGCCCTTAACCACAGCGCTGGCACTCAAAATTCCGCCCTTCACAAAAGTCCAAGCGTAGCCCAAAGCAATTGCAGCGACTTTGCATGAAATCAAAACGCCAACTGTACCAGTAATTGCGCTTACAACCCCAGGATGAGCTTTGGCAAAGTCAGAAACAGTTGATCCAATGGCTCTCAAGCCGTCTACCAGTTTATTTATCGACGGCAGCAGCGTTGATCCAAGATCCATAGCAATTTCACTGATGGAATTTTTTAACAACTGTAAGTTGTTTGCAGTCGTTGCTGCTCGTGCCTGAAATTCCTTCTCCATGGAGCCACCGTAGGCTTTTGGATCGGAAATAAACGCCACCGCTTTTCTGTACTCACCTAAATTATTAACAAGT
>BNWK01000531.1 GCA_025998775.1 Alphaproteobacteria bacterium
AAAAGAACAAACTCTTTCCACCCTGTCTGGGGTCAAATACCCTAGGAGGCTCTAGACCCGCACCAACCCCTGCACCAGATGAACTAATCAATTTCTTTGTATTATCTTCTTTCTTCATTGCCATTTGAAAAGTTAAAGTGAAAAAAGTTGTTTTTTTCTTGTGCTTATACTTATAAAACTAATTACTAAGTTATGGGTTAAAGTCCCTTATAAATTTACGCCTTAGTACTTCTTGACATTACTAAAAGCTACAAAGTGTTTGATACTTTGGAGAGTTGAAATGATGTGAATATTGAATGAATATGTAAATGGAGTGGTTAAATGAATCGGTTGACTTGTTTTTCGAATTAAATGCATTTTTCGCTTATATTGTGTTTGGAAAAGATATGAAGTGTTTGATATTTTGGAAAGTTGGAAGGTTGTAAATGTTGAACGATTACGCAAACGGAATTGGCAAATAATTTGGTTTAATGGTTTTCATTTATTAGCTATATTTTGGGCCAAGAATAATTCAAAGAAGGATGGAAATGATTGGAAATTAATTTTTATTTGTTGTGTATATCCTCTTGCATCATGAAAGTTTGTTTATTTTTAGATAGAAAAAGAAATACTAAGGAAACGAATTAATTACGGTACATGACCCATGATGGATACTCCGATTTTTGTTGGTATAAGGGCGGAGAAAAATGAAGTTTTTTCAGAAAGTTGAAATTCAAAGTTGTTAACATTTTCATTATGGAGATGTTAATGACTTTTGTGTTTTGACTTTTTTTGAAAAAAAGTGGAAATTCAGAGTTGTTAACATTTTCATTATGGAATTATTAAAGACTTTGCGTTTTGACATTTTTTTTTTGGAACTGTTAACATTTTTAACGTTGTTAATGATTTCAAGTTGGTTTCTTGGGGGTCCTACCATCAGAAGTTTCTTCACATGAGCTCAGCTCGGTCGAAACATCACAGCACTTTAGCCAGGTCGTAATGACAGGCGTGCTTTATTGCGAGGGTCAGATGTAGTGGGCGTATTTGCGGGCTCACTTCTTCTTTCCCTTTCTCTCTTTCGGGGGAGGGAAGGGGAGGATGGAGATGATAATGATGATGATAATGATAATGGCGACAACGACAACGATGGAGAAGAAGGTGAGGA
>BNWK01000532.1 GCA_025998775.1 Alphaproteobacteria bacterium
CTAAACTTTCAGATACTGAAGCTGACGGCAGAGCTGGAGAAAGCTCAGAAGGGGGTAGACTCGATGGACACAAAATTGGACGAAAAAGTAAAAAATAAAGTAGAGGAGAAAATGGTGTCGTATACGATCTCAGATGAGAGACTAACAACTCAGATCACAGCAGGGTTGGAAAAGTATAATATGGCTGAGAAGATAAGAGAGCAAGTACAAGCAGCTGATGTAAACGAAAAGGTGAAGGGGTATGTAACTGACGCTATAAGTAAATTACCACCTGCCATGACTGAGGAAATGATACGAGACTTGGCTCAAGGAGAGATTAAAGGATACGACTATAGGACAATAACCAATTTAGACGCCTTCATACAGAACGTTGCAAACAACCAGATTGATCAGCGCAATTTCCCTAACGACGAAAAGATAAAAGACATGGCTAAACAACACGTTGATGATCTTTTGACTCGTGACAAAGGTAAGAGGTTGCCCCAGTTAGCAGAACTCGTAACGGGAATTGCAAGAGAGGAGATTAGGGGATTCGAATATAAGGACGTATCCCAGTTAGGAACCTTCATAAACGAGCAGATTAACAGTCACAATTCAAACCAACCTGTCATGAATGAGGACATGGTACGACAGTTGGCTCAAGGAGAGATTGAGCGTTACGATTATCAGAACCTATCCCAGTTAGGAGTCCTCATAAACGACAAGATTAACAGTCACAATTCAAACCAACCTGTCATGAATGAGGACATGGTACGACAGTTGGCTCAAGGAGAGATTCTGGGATACAATTACCAAACAAATACGGTGTCATGTCTATCCCATCAGGAATAACCTTTCCATCAGGACCTGTCTTATCCTCACTTTTGTACTTGTCCATTGCCATTTTCAGCATAGGGATTCCCATGGACCCACCATGTCCTGTGCTTACTGCCGCCACCGAGGGAAGAAGTAAGTTCTTATTAGGACCCTCGTTTTTGTTTGTGGCTAAAGTTAACATAGGATTCCCTAACTTAGAAGCCTCTCCTTCTGTTCTACCTCCATTTTGTATCATCATGCGCAACTCATTCCCCGTCTGAGTATTCAAGGGATTAATCAATGCGAATGCTCTCACTATATCGATAGCTTGCCTTGCACACTTTGTA
>BNWK01000533.1 GCA_025998775.1 Alphaproteobacteria bacterium
GTCGGTACCAAACGCTGATTCCAACCGATTTGGAGTATATTCAACGGATTAAGTGGGAATTTGAGGTCGGGGGAATCTGCTAAATTTGACCGTTTTAGGCTACTTTTGGGTTGAAAATGGCATCTTCCGTAGATTTTCGGGAAATCGATTTTAGCCTATTTCTACACTTTTTCTCACATTTTCCGCAAAAAGTCAGTTTTACCTCTAAAACTTTTTTTTATTTTCATTTTTTTATCCTGTGTAAAAAGGGATGACACATAAATTCGGAATTGACGTTTTGTTGGAGAGTCAGTTGATTGACTTCGTTCGAGCTTTCAGCGACGAACAACCCAGAGCGACCCAACCACTTCTTCTCGATCAGCTCGAATCAATACTGGAAACTGTAGTCCGACAATATCAGATAGCTATTCCAACATCCAGAGGTAGAGCTAGAGTAGTGGCGAATTTAAACAACGCCTACAATGAATTCACGCAGATAATGACTGACAGGGAAAATGCCCGCACAGAACGTCAAAACAACCTTTATGCATTGGACAATGAAGATGACTACGCCCTCGATATTTTCAACACACCATCACTATTTCTGTGGGGTGGAGATATTAACCTGGGCGATCAAATTGAAGTTGCCGAGTGGCGCCACCCTAGACCAGCATTAACCACCGACGACGACAAACCAATTATCAGATTTAATCCAACCAGTGACGAGGACACCGAAGACGCTTTCAGATCTGCTTTTATTGATGCCACAGATGTGGAGGATTTAGTGCAGCTGAACGACAGAGAACGCGCTGAACTCGAACGTCAACAATTAAACAGAATCGGCGGTGAATTTCTGAATCCTGAGCTGTACCCTGGCTTTGCATCAGAACACGCAAAACAGCATCCGCCAGATCAAATTCCAGAACTAGCAGCAGCACAAAGGTCAGCCCAAGCAGCAGCAGACCGCGTAGCCTCCTCCGCCATTCCTACCGGCATGTTTATTGTTGAAGAATCCACAATTGTCGATCGTCAGAAGCTCGATAACATCATCCCACCACCAATTCATATTGCCACTGACAAGAAAATCGTTGTGAAGAAGGAGGAGCACGAGGTATATGATATCTACGAATTCACACCAACATTTTATCAGCAAATTGAAGACA
>BNWK01000534.1 GCA_025998775.1 Alphaproteobacteria bacterium
CGCCGTGCCTCACCTTTGAAGAATGTCCTTCTGTTGTTCGTAAATGCGAACCATTCATTTTTTCCATTTATGATGCCTTCGTGTATGCTGTATCTGTCAATCATACGTGCCCATCTGGAATTCTTTTCAAGGTCGAATGCGAGACCAAACATCATCGATACAAACACGCAAAGGTTCGATGGTGTATTACATGAAAGCCCATCAGGATTGATGTTCTCATATATAGACGAGTAGTTGTAGAAGAAAGCCCAAAGCAACATTGAATACCTTTTTTGATAGCACTTGTCAGTGTTTTTTGAATGGCAACAGTCATACGATATTGTCTCACCATATTCTGCTGGCGGAGGTGCGTAGTTCTTCACTGCTTCAATCAGGGCTGCCGCGGTCATTTTCCCACTGTACTTAATGTCGTTTTCAAGAATAGATGAGGCAACCTGAATAACCATATTCATTGAGTTTCTGTGACAACGCATCTCCTTTTTGTGCTCATCCATGCTGAAGTGATCGCCAAGTCCATATACTTCTGCACCTTTGAAATCACTACCCTTCAACACGTACGTTTGAATGTTCCTTTGAAAGAGATCACGCATTCTTCTAAGGCCGTCTTTGGCCTCACGGACTGCGTCCTCATCACCAGTGGGCTCAGCTATCATCGCAGGCTGGTCTGAGGCAGTGGTTGCATAATTGAATCCTTTATAATCAGCCATTGATTTGTGATTATCATCGGCGGTCCAAGTGTTCATGTCATCGCTGTAGTGGCATCTGTCAGAGTACAACACACCTGCTACCCCCTCTAACGCTCCTTGCATCCTGCACAGTTGATTCTTAGAGAAATGATCGCACATGAATTTAGAGAACTTGTTTTGGCGGCCTGTGAAGAACACCGAGGGGTCTGTCCTAAGCATTTTCATCAAGGTTATAAATACAGGCTCATCACGTTCATGGACTTGCTTGAAGCAGTTACTAATCTCGTCGATTCTCTTAATTATCGAAGAAGCCAGACAGAGTTGCAACACTTGCTGATCAACGCAATGGAAGTAGAACAATCCGTATTCGACAGGGCTGAAATTCAAGCCATACATTGCATCATGCATGCTGATGATGTTGGTGAAGCCCTCTGAAAGAAGCATCATTTTTAGG
>BNWK01000535.1 GCA_025998775.1 Alphaproteobacteria bacterium
CGAATACAGGCTGGAGTTACAGAGAGATATCAAAAATCCTGTTGTTAGATGAGGAGACAGTCAGCAAACATGTTGATGAATATCGATCAGATAAAAAGCTGTCGATTGTTGTTGGAGGCTCTGAAAGTAAGCTTTCTGCAGAGCAATCATCTGAATTAATCAAGCATCTTGAGTCGCGTACATATCTGAAAGCGCTTGAGATTTGTGCCTACATAGTCGTCCCTGAAGAAGTTGTTTTTTGTTAATATTTAAGTGCCTTTCTGTTTTTTTTGAGTTATAATAATTGCAAGGTTTGAGTTTGAACTAGCAGAAAGGTTGCAAAAAATGGTACCGGAAAAGACAGAAACTAGGCAATCTCATTTATTTTTAGCTTCCCTGATGGATCAGTTGGACAAGAGTCATCCACTGCAGCGTTTGGGTGCTGTTATTGACTGGGAGAGTCTCGAGAATGAGCTTAAAAGTTTATTCACGCCTTTGAAAGGTCATCCACCGAAGCCGATTCGCTTGATGGTCGGATTGCTCATGATTCAGCACATGGATGGGCTTTCCGACGAAGAAGTTGTAAAGAAATGGGTTGAGAATCCGTATTGGCAATCGTTTTGCGGCTACTCTGAGTTTCAGTGGAAATTTCCCATCGATCCGAGTTCGTTAACGCGCTGGAGGCATCGTCTTGGCGAGAATGGTGTTGAGCGCATTTTACAATCTACGATTGAGGCAACAGTCAAAATGGAAGCGGCAAAGCCTAAAGATTTTCAAAATGTCATCGTAGACACGACGGCGATGGAAAGCAACGTTCGCTATCCGACGGATTCGTCTTTATTGAATGAGGTTCGGGAGAAATTGGTTCAATTATCAGATAAAAATGACATCAAACTGCGTCAAGCCTACAGATTTGTCGGAAAGAAAATGGAGTATGCCACGGCGAAATATTGTCATGCAAAACAGATGAAAAGAGCTCAAAAATCAACAAAAAAGCTGAAGGTATTTCTGGGGCGCGTCGTTCGAGACGTCGAGCGAAAACTAGGAAAAACTCCTGAAAAGAGAAGGCATTTCGATCGTCTTTTAAGCCAAAGCAAAAGATTGCTGGAACAAAAAAAGGACAGCAAGAATAAGCTTTACAGTTTGCATTCTCCGGAAA
>BNWK01000536.1 GCA_025998775.1 Alphaproteobacteria bacterium
CTGTACTGACGTCTTCTTTGGATTTACAATCCTTTTTGTGCGGTTTCGATCGCATATTGGTCTCCTCAAGGTTAATTTAAAATATTCACCTATTCTGGAGACCTTTCACTTTCTTTGCAACTAAAAATATATACTCGCTCTATTTTCAGCCGGTCTGGCCCGTCTCATATCTTTCTGAACTTGGACAGTTTGTTGGATTTGCTGAGAATGATCTGTTATTGTGATATAAAAGATTTTCTTTTAAAAACATTGCATCATCTTGAAGCAATTTCAATGGAGTACCCCAGACTTCCTAGTTAATCCAGAAGCATTGTTATTCGACAGCAGCTCAACAACTTCTTTTCGTCCTTGCTTTTTTGCCAATTCCAGCGCCGTACTCCCTTCGTTGTTTCTTGTATTTATAGCTTTACGATAACGAAAACATCTCACTAAAAACTCAATCTGCTTTAAGGAGCAATTATTCAAAATGGCCTTGTGTAATAGACTGTTTCCATCCGAATATCTTGCATTAACCAATGTCTCTAAGCATTCTTGCTTCTGTTTTCCGTTCAAGAATGGAGCAAATCGCAGCTCATTTATGTTTTCACATTTCAAAATTTCATCTAAAAGGACATCTTTGTTTGGCGGATTTTGTGACAATTGCACAACTAGTTCCCAAGCTTTTTTCGCTTCCTTATCCCAATCTTCATACTTTTTGGTTGCATCTGCTCGCCGTTTGCTCTCCTTTAATCCTGGATTTTGAAGTAGCTTTGGTGGATGTATCGTTATTGGTGCAAATCCATGTGCAGCTGGTACAGTAGTAATAGCTTTTGCATTAGGCTCGTGCTTTGCCTTGATTTTTAAGCTCTGCGATTGTCTTTCCTTCGTATTCCGCGGTCGGTTTTTCCTTGCTTTTCGCTTCGGAGCTCTGTATACCCTGATTTTCTGCTTTTTTCTTATTTTATCTTGCGGTCGTTTTTTGTTTAGCTTTTGTAATTGCCTCAATTTTTTCTTCTGTATGCTATATGTCGAGCCACGTCTTATTGTTTCAGATGTATTTGCATCACAATTTCCACATAGCAAAAACGTCAACAAACCTACTGGTAAAAATTTTCTCATTCTAACTTTCATATACAATATTTGTATATGTTATCA
>BNWK01000537.1 GCA_025998775.1 Alphaproteobacteria bacterium
TCGAGATTGCATGATTCCAACTCCATTCGATAGAACTCAGTGCTGTTGCTGCAGCATCCTTTCTGTGGAAAATTACGGTTCAGCAGTGTCAGCATCAGGTGCTCATACTCAGGATTTCGGAATGTCGTTAAATCATTAGGAGTGCGTGGGAACAAGCTTATAATCTCTTTTGCATTAATTAGAGGTGCATTCATTGCACAGTTCAACCCACTCGCTGATGGTCCAGTGCTGAATGGCTGAATCCATATTCTCTCCGATGGAACTACAAAAGGAACACTCGAATAGTACTGAGATAATGCCTGCTTCACTGAGTCTTTCAAAGAGAATCCCATGATGGTTGACACAGCTGTTCGAGTAATACAACAGTCAGGATCCATGCGCATAGGCACACAAGTATAACTTCCCATAAACCCCTTTGTACCACCATAATCGACAGCGTAAACATGACCTCTGGCCATTCCCTGTACACGAGTTTGAGTGAACCGACGACTGAAATAGCGATCACGGACAATTGTTTCGAGATTCTGCACAGTCTGTTCAGCCATGGTGTAATAGGAATCATTGGTCGCAACAACAAATTTATACCTAACTCTTTCAACAAGGAATTTCTGAGGATCAGTACTGGCCCACACAAGTGCATTCGGATTAACTTTAATAACAAGTGATAGATCACCAAAGAGAGCGTTGGGGAATAGGTTAAATCCTTGCAACGGTAAGAGCATATCAAATCCAATTGTGACTGGAAACTGGATATGAAGTCTATGATTTTCAGCAGTCAGCTGTGTCCTTAGTTCTGCATATGTCAAGTACACCCCGCACACACTTTCATCTCCCTTCACAACGTCTTCCCACAGTGAGTAAGAACCATGCTTGTTTGATTTCTCAATCTGAGGTTTCATTTGGTTGTACAGGAATGATTCAATAGTGGCACGATTCTGCACTGTTGTTCCGATTTCCACTCCATTGTGCTGAAGCTTATAACATTCAATACAGTCTGTTGCATTCTTGAATCCAATAAAGAATAAGTCTGCTTTTCTCACTAACTTTGTAAGGTCTGTATTAGTTGCTCCATCTGGTCCCTCTCTACCTCCTGTTAGTGTGCCCGATCCGTCATAGAAGAGATCACTGTAGTTG
>BNWK01000538.1 GCA_025998775.1 Alphaproteobacteria bacterium
ATATAAGCGCATTTGATGAATGCAAGGCTGATTTTTTTAGCACGAATTCGTGGGAAATGTATAGCAATGTGCTCGAAAAGACTTTTGAAGACAGGCATAACAATTTTGGCATATGCTATAGCACAACCACTGATTGGTGGCTAACTGAAGTTTGGCCGAATTGGTTGACCCACGGTCGACAACCTTGAGTAGATGTCTATCAGATTTACATTGATGTGATTTTACAAAAGGCATGAGTCGAGGTCAGGGATTCTACTCCATTGGCCTCACAGGCGGCATGACGATGCACCAGATAATTTCTCATCAATGCTTTTTTCAAACCGAAAAAACGTTGATGTTTCGGTATCTAAAGGCGTAAAATTTAAAGCAGGCAAGATACTGAAAGATGCGGTTAATTAGTCGCGTTTTATCTCATTCCATTTTTTGAACATCCTTTTTAGATCATAATTGTCTGATGGTACTTCGTCGAACCACTTCAGATCAGTTGATTCATCGGAAATTTGTATTTCTTCGTTTTCATTTGTGGCTTTCAACAAGAAGCGAACATCATAATGGTAATGAGCTGGAATTTCTTTATATTCGTGGATCAGATGAACGCCAATATCGAAAATTTCATCAGATAATAATGTAATATTTTTCAATCCAGACTCTTCATATGCTTCTTTTAGAGAAACTCGAGCAATATCGTTGTCACCGTCGGCATGGCCTCCGAGCTGCAGCCAAAATCCAATTTTCTTATGCAATGTTAGAAGAAATTTCGTGCCATCGTAATTTTCCAGCCAACAGGATCCTGTAAAATGACCTACAGCCAACGATCGCTCAAAGCAATTTTCCTGCTCATCCAAAAATTTCAGCATTTTTGTTTTATCTGCTTTTTCGATTTCATCATCAGGATGGTAGCGTTCCAATTTTTCTCTAAGATTTTTTCTGTGCACAAAATCCTTCCGACAATTTACTGCAATAAATCGAAAATATTGCGTTTCTTCTCGAAAAAGTATTGCATATGTTTTGCCGTTGCAGACTTCTCCGGAATATCGTATTCGACCATAAAATTTTTTATTTTCTCACCCAAATACCTTGCATCGAACCATTGTTCGACCTTTCTCATTGCAGGTAGCATAATACAGTTC
>BNWK01000539.1 GCA_025998775.1 Alphaproteobacteria bacterium
TCATCCACAAGATTGTCATGAAACTACCACCAAACGAGCGCACACTATTCAGAATAAATAACATATATTTACAAGTCATCAGGGCTGTAATAATTGATAAGAATCATAATATTGAACTTGCTGTTGAAAGATTAGACAGCAAACAGAGTAAGTACAAGATGACAGAGGAAGAGTTAGCTAAGATGAAGAGAGACGTTATTGATGCAATGATGAAAATAAAACAGACAAGAATGATAACATATAGCGACGTAGAGAATGAGTTCAATCAGAGACTGATGATGTTAGTTCAAGATAGAACTAAGCAGAGACAAGAGGAGGCGAAGAAGAAAGAGACTGAGCGAAGAAGGAGAGAAGAAGTAGAGAGGAGGGAGAAGGAAGAGGCACTAGTCCAACAACACAGGGAAGAATTCTTGAGTGGTAAAACATCAAAGAGAGGCAGAGATGAGCTATCTACTATAGACGATGACGATGATGAAGGAGAGGAAGAGGAAGAGGATGACGACCAAGCTCCCAAAACACTGAATATAAAGAATATAAGACTAGACAGTGACGAAGGAGATAAGAGGCCTATTACTGATATTATGCCACCAGAGGAAAAAGAAGAGGAAAAGGAAAAAGAAAAGGAAAAGGAAACCGACACTGGAAAAGTCGAGAAAGAGAAAGAGGATGATTCTGACATGTTCAAGCGAGTGAGAGAGGAAGAGAAAGAGCTTGAGGAAAAGGAGAGAGCATTGAAAAGAAGGAAAGAACGTAATGCAAAAGAGATGGTTAGAGAAGGAGACGATGGAGAAGATGAAGAGGATGGGGAGGATACACCGACACCAACGAGTGATTAAAAGCCCGAGGAGGACGGTCGTCCTCCGACACTAGAGAGTCATGATGAAGAGCGACATGAAGAGATCGAACACGAACAGGCTGCACCCCAGCCCGAAGCCGAGGAAGAGGCCGAAGTACTTCCACTACAGGAAGAAGAAGAGGAGGAAGAAGATGAGGAAACCATGGCAAGAAATCGCGATGAAGCAATTCAGAGAATCATTAATCTATACCAGGAAAAGATAGATGAAGAAGCGGCCACTGTCAGACCTAACAGACATAGAATTGGAGGTTTCAAAGCAGCAAGAAAAGTAG
>BNWK01000540.1 GCA_025998775.1 Alphaproteobacteria bacterium
TTTGAGGGAATACTCTGAAGATTCTGTAAAGTGTAAGCAGTTGTTCGAAGAGATGTATGGGAAGCGCTATGTAAAAAGCGATGAAGAAGCCAAGAATGGATGCGTTTTCGTCCTTACAATTAAAGCTCACATGCCACCTGAGTACTGGAATGAGTTTATAAACATGCCTCCAGTTTTGCGCAACATACTCATCGATGCAGCAGATCCCAAGGTAGTTGGCAAAGTGAACTACAATCAAATTGAGTTGCTCAAACAAAAGCGAGGAACGGAAAGAAAACTCACTTGCTTACTCGATACTCTCGGTCAATACATGACATTCAGCAGTTATTATCTGTTCTTCTTACTCGACTATTGTCATCTCGTTATCGATGAGTTTAGAGAGATTTCAGTGTTCTACAAGACAGATTGTTTTAACAAATTCGTCACTACATTCATGAAAAATCGCATCAAAGCTATCGGTGATCACAACAAAGGAATCGAGAAATACTGCAAAATGATACTGAATGGGTCTTATGGATTCGATATTAAGAACAACGAGAATTTCTCTAAAGTGAAAATTTGCACATACAAAGAAGCAATGATGGCGCAGGGTCGCTCTAATTTCCTTCATTCGAGGCAAATCAACGAAGACCTGTACTTAGTAACTTACAAACCGACTACATTCAAATGCGATACTTGTATTCAATGCGGATTCTTCACTCTTGATAACGCGAAGTTCACATATCTCATGTTCTACTACGCTTTTCTAACGAAATGCATGGACATGACTCGCATTCACGCAATTGAAGGTGACACTGATTCACTCTACTTTGCAGTCGCTGGAAATCCCCGCAGAGGAATTCGACAAGGATTCCAATATGTGGTAAAAGATAGAAAGTTCTGTCACGATCATTACTACGAATGGTTTCCGAATTGGTTTTACGATGTTGCTGATGAAAAGAAATTGGGTGGATTAGCAGTCGAAAACATTGGTGATTTCATGATTGCTGTTGCACCGAAGAATTACATAATCGGCAAACTCAGTGTTAAAAGCAAAGCGAAAAGGAAGATGAAGGGATGCTCTGAGGGAAGAAACAAGCAGATAACATCAGAGTCATATATCGAAAATATTAAGAATAAGACGAAAGT
>BNWK01000541.1 GCA_025998775.1 Alphaproteobacteria bacterium
CTCCCACACACACTCCCCAATACACAAGAGTAAGATCATCGACACCCCGGGCTTCTTGCCCACTGTCACCGCTGCGCTCACACACATGCTTGATGGCCACGCAGCGCGTGCACACACAGGCACAGACACAGGCACAGACACAGGCACAAGCTCGGAAGCAGAGGCAGAGGCAGATGGAGGAGGCTTAGAAGCATTGGTGCACATGCGAACAGATGACGCAGGAGGAGGAGGATCCGAGATCCCCACGCAGAAGAGCGTGCCTCAGACCGCCTCAAACCTCTCCCGCGGCTCTCACAGTGGACCCCCGCATCTTCGCTCCGGCCTTGCTGCTGCGGGTCGTGGAGATGCCACACCGGACAGCGCAGACACGCCGGACCCTCACATGCAGGCATACGCACGGACACACGCACATACACATGCACAGGCACATGCACCTGCACGCGCTCCTGCACACACACATTCCAACAGCGTGTACATCCTGATGCGTGCGGTGGCGCAGTGCTGCTGCTCCTCACCGCTCAGCCTCAACGACGACGACGGCACACGCCCCACGGCTCGTGTGAATGCCCATGCGGTGCTGCGTTGCCGTGCAGCCCAGATTCCGCTGCTGTGTCTGCGTGCTGCGACGGAGATGTATGCGGCGGTGGCGGTGAGAGCGAAAGAGAGCGAGGAGAAAAGGGAGGAGGGGGAGGACGATGAGAAGGAGAGGGAGAAGGAGAAAGAGAGGGAGAAGGACGAAGACGAGGCTGAGGATCTGGAGTATGCCATGGTGTGTCTGCCAGCGCTGTTTGCGAAGATCCCGATGAGTCTGGACACGCACACAGACACGAAGTGCGAAAGTGTGAAGAAAGATGGACTTACTTCTGCTAACACAGAACAAACAGCCAGTTCAGCAGATCCACCTCCAGAATCTTATCTCCACCAAAAAACTCCCGTCTCAAAACATTAGGGTTGTTTTTGACCATTGTGTTAAAAAAAAAATCTACTACCTTGGACAACAACTGTCTTCCTTCAGAACTTTCCTTCACTGGGAATAACCCAAACAACGAAGTCAGTTGCACTTGTTTAAATTTTCCAAACAACTCGTAACTAATTTTTAATTTTTGGAGGTGGAGCTCTTTTTGAGC
>BNWK01000542.1 GCA_025998775.1 Alphaproteobacteria bacterium
GCCCCAGGCCCAGCAGCTGCAGTCTCAGCATCAACATCAGCACCAATCCCTGCAGCAGCAGTCTCTGCAGCAGCTGCAGTCTCAGCACCAGCACCAGCACCAGCATCAGAACCGGCGGCAGCAACACTATCGCTATCAGACGTCTCCGCCTTTGCTTCCCAACCCCACGTCCGCCCTCGAGTCGCCAACACTCCAGCAGCAGCTGCAGAACCTTAACTTCACGATTCCTCAGGCACACTCGCTCCCTCTGCCGCTCGCCTCCCAGTCGCTGACCGCTCTCCCAGTCGCCCAGCTGCAACAGCTGCAGCAGCTAACACCGCTTTACCAACAGACAGGCCCGTTGACTGCTGTTGCCGAGAAGTGGTGGACTGATACTGTTGCTGTTGGTGGGACTGATGATGTTGCTGGTGCTGCAAATTATGTATCGCTTGCGCCTGTGGTGATTCTTTCATTGAATAAAAAGCCGCTACAGCTACAGGCGATTTGAGTGCTTCTTTCTCTCTGTCTTCCATTCCTGCACTGACCCTAGGATCCCTGCCACAGCTGCTGTTCTCTTCTTCTTGTTCCATAAACATCGGATTGAATAAAACATGATTGCCGTGTGTCAAAACCTGGTCGCTGTTGTCGTTTCTGCTGATACTAGCTGCAACATTGCCACCCCGAATGAAGTAGCCACCAGTTGCGCCGATATCCCCACCCATACTACTACTACCACGAACGCCACTGCCACTGCCACTGCCACTGCCATTGCCACTGCACCTGCGACAGCTGTAACCCCCACCACTGCTGTCAATGCCAACATTGAGTGGTGAGTTCCCATGTGAAAAAAACTGAATGTTGTTGCGACCATCACCACTGTTGGGGTTGTTTGAACATAAAGAATGGGAATTTGTATTCGCAAGGTTGGCAAGGGTAGATGAATTGGGGACAGTAATGATTCCAGAGACGGCAGCAGCATTAGGTGACTTTGACAAAGAAGACGTGGGGGAATTGTGGAACGGAGTGCCTCCACTATCTCTCACATTGAGTGGAGAAAGAAAAGCAGGGGAACAAGGAGAGGAAGATGTAAAAGATGAAAGTGACGCTGTATCAAACTGTTGAGATGGCGCAAGAGATTTTACCAACA
>BNWK01000543.1 GCA_025998775.1 Alphaproteobacteria bacterium
CTTACACGAACACGTACACGCCAGGGAAGTCCGTGCCCTGGTTTCCTCGCGACGACCCCACACCGCGCATGAAGTACGAGTTCCTTTCTCTGCTTCCCGTCGGACCGCTGGGCTCAGCAGGCGAGAACCTGTACGACATCGTGAAGAATGGGCATCGCGAAAGGCAAATACCTGGCACAGTCATCGTTGGCTGTCCACCGACCACGCGAAGAACATGATCGGCGTTAAATTTGGAGTTTCCCGACACTTGGTGCGTGACTGGGTATGACCGGTGTTCATATTACTATTACTATTACTATTTTAGAAACGTGTGTCAACCATGGCTCCGCCCTGGGTGTCTCAGATGTGCACAAGAAAAAGTACCTCGCCTGCTTCCACAACTGCAAAGTGTACATCGGGGACAGCCTTGGGCAAGCGGGTACACGAGCTGCGGATCGTGGCGTGTTTCGACATCTTCTCGCCCACGTGCATAATACCAAACAACTCGACATACAGCGTGAAGGACATGCGCAGTCTGTTCAACCACTTCCTCTCCAAAAGACAGCCGTACAAGAACGCAGATCAGGCTGTCAATCAGTGGTGTGTGCTGCGCGATAGCTTCGACAGCTTTCGGCTGCGACACACGAATGCCGTTGATAGCGTCAGTGTGATGCAGATCCTGCTTCGTGAGAACCGGTACGACAGCCTGGACATCCTTCATGATCTCTGTGCCATCGTCCTCTCCCTTCCATTCTCCACCGCCATTGTCGAGAATACGTTCTCGATGATGAGGGTGATAAAGAACTACCGCACCAACGGCCTCTCCGACCGCACTCTCGACGACATCATGCAGATTTGCATGAACGGCCCCCCAGAGATGTCCATCGAGAAAAGTGAGGAGATCGCTGGGCTGTGGTTCTCGATAGTCCAGCGCCGCTTCTCCAGATACGACAAATCCATGCTGCCGTGGCCGTTGTGTCCGGAGGACGTGTCCGCATTCTCAGCCCGGGCTGCTAATGTCCTGGCGGGAAGCAGAGAAAGGAACTCGTACTTCATGCGCGGTGTGGGGTCGTCGCGAGGAAACCAGGGCACGGACTTCCCTGGCGTGTACGTGTTCGTGTAAGGTGCTGGTAAGATGGTATTGGG
>BNWK01000544.1 GCA_025998775.1 Alphaproteobacteria bacterium
GTGTTGGTTTGTTCATTTAATTCTTCCAAAGTCTTCCCTTCTTTTAAAAACTCATTTGTATTTTGTCTGTGTTTCAGATTATCCACACATTCTTTGAAATCTTTTTCATTTCGTGGTGGCCGCAAGAGCAGCACTTCGATGTCCGTCTGAGGAAAAGGATTTTGATCTTCATAATTATTTTGTTTATTTATTTCTTCATTCATTTCATAATTATTTTCTTCATTAACAACATCTCTGTAAATTTCACTTATAATCAAATCTGCATTGGGTCCTTTCTGTGATTCACCTCTGAGTGCATCTTCCTCTTTTCCTTCCATTATCCATTGTCGTAGTAATCTCTCATCGTCAAGATATCTTCCTGTACGAATGGGATCATCCTCCTCTTCCACTGGTATCTCCTCCTCCTCCTCCACAGGCGGTTCCTCCTGTGGTGCTTCTTCTTGCGGTGGAGGTTGTGGTGCTTCCACAGGAGGAGGGAGTGGTGCTTCTTCTTGTAGTGGGGGTGGTGCTTCCACAGGAGGTGGTGGCAGTGGTGCTTCCTTCTTCTTTGGTTCCTCTTTCTTCTTTGGTTGACGATGCACTTTGCCAACTTTGTTGTTTACCCAAACTGTGATTTCGTTTTCATTCTTCTTTCCTCTGTAATCGTTATCAAAGAGAACCGATTTCAACTTGTCCAGCAATTCCTCCTTTGATTTATTTATCCATGGATACGATGGTTTGATCTTGCTTAACAAACCCACAAGAGTACCCTTTGCCATGGAGTTCATTTTTATCACAAAAAAATTAATTAATTACGCGCGAAAAAAAAATATATATGAATGAGTGTAGTGAAGAAAAAAGAAAACAAATATGTTCAACTCAAATGAATCATCTCGTATATACCGAGTAATGACAAGTGATATTTCCCTCACCAAATGGTTCACCTCTTCAAGGAGATTGTTCCTGTCGACATGGAACCGCTGAATAATCGCGCGTTGATCCCGCAATTCTTCAGCGAGAGACAGGAGCACAGGAGCATCAGCAGCAGCGGATGATGATGATCCCGACGATCCCGACACCGATACAGCAGATGATCCGACAGATGGTCCGACAGATGGTCCGACAGCTGATCCGACAGATGGTCCG
>BNWK01000545.1 GCA_025998775.1 Alphaproteobacteria bacterium
GTAAGCACGTCTTTGTGCCGTTAGTCTCAATATAATCATCATAGTTTTTTGTTTTTTTATTTCTTTGTACTCTTTCTCCTGCTCTTGCTCTTATCATCTTAGGATGCGGTTCGATATATTCATTGTCGCTATTATCATCATCATTTTCTTCTTTTTCTTCTTTTTCTTCATTCTTCTCGCTATCTCTTTTTGTTCTTGTTCTTTTTTCTACTTTTATTTTTGTTTTCGTAGGTTTTGATTTAGGCACGATCCTTCCATCTTCCTCCTCTATCTCCTCCTGTGCTATTCCTCCTTCGTTCTCCTCTTCTTCCTCTACCTCCTCTCTTTCTTTCTCTTTCTCTTTTTCCACTCCGCCTTCTTCTTCTTCTTCTTCTATCTCCCTTCTTCTTCTTTTGCTTACATTTGCTCTATTCTTTGCACCTCTCTTTGATTTGAATCTTTCCTCTTGATATGTTCGCAAGGGGTGTGGCTGTCTTCTCACTCTATTTGCTTGAAAAATTGTTTGCTCAGGTTTTCTTTCTTTAAGTTTTTTGATGTCTCTTGTATCTATCTCTTCTTTTTCTGCATTCCGCATTGCTTCCCAATCTATTTTGTCATCATCGTTTTCGAGAGGATTGTTCCAGTCTTCATAATCATCTCCACCTTCTTCCTCAAACTGAGCTCTAAAATCGGAACTTAATCCTCTCTTCCAATTTAAAGTCATATTTATAATAAACAAAATAAAATGAAGTGTTGTAATGATGTGAAAAAAAATTAGTTTTTCGGAATGAGCCTTTCAATGTGTGCCTTCAGAGCTGGCAGTTCTTTCCTTTCGAACACCGGGCGGATATCGGGTTTGTTGAAATGAAATCTTATGTCCTTACGAATAAGGATCGGAGCAGGAAAGACGTAGGTTGCCACCACACTTCCAACGACCGGATTATTATTATTGTCAGCAGACACTTTGAATCTTCCTTTATTTTCAACTATCTTCAAAACATTATTGTTATTCTTGCTCCGAACAGAGTTCTCGTATGTCACTGCTTCCAAATCTTCATTTTCTTCGCTCAGGTCATCAACACTCTTTTTGAGAATTCTGATCTCGGTTCTCAGCAACTCGGCATTATCAAAATTTATTGCATTCAT
>BNWK01000546.1 GCA_025998775.1 Alphaproteobacteria bacterium
CGCATTGATCAAGTCGCAAGTCTGATAGAAGAATTGCTCAAAGGACACGTTGAATTTCCAGAATTAATGCTCGACATAGAAAAAAACAATGAAAGTAGCAAATACAACATAAAATTTATAAAGGAAATGATTGCATATTTAGTAACACATGGTTTTGGCAATGTTGTTTTCAATGACAGAATGGAGAAAAATGAGGATTGGTGGAGGATATCATCTGATAAATTTTTAACGCCCAAAATGCTAGCAAAGTGTCTTTATGTGTACACATGGATCTCCGGTTGCAAGGATCATTTCGATTCGGATCCAATTTGGAAAAATTACGAAGAGCGAAATACGGTGATAGGAAAGATTGTGGCGCAAATTGGCAATAAAAATTTTATGGTTGAAGATAGACAAAATCAACATATTTGTGAGATAAGAGAGACTGGAACAGCCGTAAGTAAAGGGGATGAACACTTCTTTTACAATATTGATCCGGTCTTAGCTTTTGAAGAAAATCTTGTTGCGAAATTGTTGACAATTCTTAACAGCAATCCATGGAAAGAATCTGCATATAAAAATGAAGTACATGCAATGACAGCTGGCATGACATTAGGGCGTCTGTCTTGGCATCCAATCACAGGTAAATTATGCACGAGTATTCTTGAAGTTAAACATGGAAAAAAATTGAGCGGAGAAAAACTGGATGTAATACCAGATAATCTACAGTTAAATGTCGTGAAAAATATTTGGAATGAATCTGCAATAAAAGAATTGTGTGCAAATATCCTGGTGGGCGACCGCGAGAAAATAGTTAAGCATCAAAAGGAAGTGGATGCATTGATGTCTGGCATGGAATTAGGCGCGCACTTCCTACCACCCAAGAAAAAATTCACGCTAGAGCCTACGCCTAATTATAGAACTACAAGTAGTGCATCAAGCGTAGGCCATTTAACGTACTTATTGGATAATCTAAAGGAAAACAGTAAAAAACTAAGTAAATACGCTAGCATCACCCCATGGCGTCGATTGTAACTGTGGAGCCTCTGAGGTCAAGCCATTCTAAAAGTTGCGGAATCGCCGTAATTTCATTGCTTTTGTCCGATACTTTCTCCTGAGCCAAAACAATGTTACTTTCCG
>BNWK01000547.1 GCA_025998775.1 Alphaproteobacteria bacterium
TAGACTGTATTTGTCTCCATTCCTCACCCGTCAAATCTTGTCTACTAAAAGCGTCTCCTTCAGATTGTATTGTAGAAGATCTTTGTCGTGTTTGTGGTGCACCATTTGAGAAGTAGTTTGATGCAAAGTCTTCAATATCCTCCTCTGCTTCACCAACATTTGCAGGTTCGAATGGTTCACCATCTGCTGCTTTGGTAGGATTGTTTCTGAATTGCTCAAGTTCCGTCATTGCCATATCTGAAGCCCTAGCGTGTACTTGACCTCCAGCGGAGTCAGCATGTACCATATCATTATTCCACCCAGGTATTTCTTCATTTTCTATATCCATTCTATCTTGTATTGTATTCCTGTATTCATCCTCTGTCATCCACTGATTGCTTGTCCGACTATCATTAATAACTTCTTCTCCATTTGCATTATAGTGTCTTGTCTCACCTCACCATCTGACCTGGTTCCTTCCGCTGTAATACCTCCTCTATTTGAGAAAACATAATCACCCTCTCCTCCATCAACATTTATTCCTTTCAGTTCTGGATCTGTAAGTGATGATGAGGATGACGAACTACTCTAGCCTCTCTTAACTCTGCATCTAAGTCTCTTATATCTTCAACTTCACGTTCATCAGAATGATTTTGTACCCGGGGTGCAGACCTGTTTGAAGAGAATATGTAACCTCCTTCACCCTCACCATTGATACCATCAGCTACTTCTTCAACTCTTGTGGCACGGGTGGGTTCAATAGTTCGACTTCGACTTTGTGTCCATACTTCAGTGTTGGCGGGTAACGGATCAGACATTGTTGGCTCAGGATTACGTAGTGCACGAGATGAAGATCTATCGGAAGAAAAGATATAACCAGAACCTTCACCTCCAGCATTGATAGTGTAATCTGGTGATGGTAGTGTTCTAAGGTTTGATGGTGGTTTGTACACTGACTTGAAGAGTTCATAAGGTAGATGTGATGTTATTCAAGGACTGACAAATCCCACAGAAATGTAACTGGCAATGTCACCGACTGTATGAAGAGCATCATTCTGTTCTGCTATATGTGATGGTAATTCTTTATCCTCCACGATACTTGCTTTACCATAATAACCAGGATAAGGATAACCAAAGAAT
>BNWK01000548.1 GCA_025998775.1 Alphaproteobacteria bacterium
CATCTTTTTTGCGCGTTCGTTATCGGCTGCAATTTCTGCGTCTATTTCTTCGATATCATAGCCAAGCTCAGATACAACCTCTGCGCGAGATTTGAATCCACAGCGTACCGCATGCATTTGTGCATTTTGTTCTTTCAATGGATCAACCCAAGCGAATCCCTGTGGAATCCATTTTACCAAAGAAAATGTTGGATCGTTTGGACACTTTATTGCATCTGATAAAATTGCAAGCTCAATCCATTTGTTCCAAAGTGCGTGCCGCACTGGCATAAAATAAACGCGTGTGATGCAATCACCGGATCCAACGTCACGTTGGTCGCTCAAGTCACCTGTAAGTTGTTCGTAGGTGATTCCAAGCCCAACAGAAATGGCGCGAAGCTGTTGTTTTATAAAGACTTCGTATGTTCCGCCAACATCAGCTGGACTAGAAAATTTCACATCTTCGCCTGGATCTAAAAATTGCATCGTCCCATGTTCAAGACCAGCAAATGCAGCTCCGTGTTCGTTGGCGTTTCCCTCTCCAAACATGTCGGTTTCTGAATCTAAACGAGTTACGAATCCAGCAAACATTGCAGCGGTTTTTTTGCGAACCAATTCGGCATCTTCGTATTGATCGAGATCGTGCAATTTCAGAAGAACATTACTCAGCCATGGTTCACCGCGAATTTGCCCAGGTCGGAGCGGCTTAAATATGTGAAGAATTTCCGATGCCGGCCAGCGTGACGCTGGACCCATTAATCGATTATCCCCAGGGTGCTCACTATACAAATAGTACGCAACTCGTTTTCCTGTTTTATCGAATTCGATGCCAGACCTGATGATATTTCCATTTGGCAATGCTTGATCTTTTGATGAATCCAAATGCTCAGATTCTAGCACCTGCAATTTCAATGGAACCGTTGCGTTTTTCTTGTCGATTTTCAAACGCACAAAACACTCGCCGCATTCAATAACACTTCTCAAAACCAAAGATTGAAAACCGTAAAAATCCACAACTCCTGCACTGTCCGCTTCGTCGGTCCAACTCAACCATAAATCTTGAATTTTTCGCCGAAAATCCTGATCCTTTGCTTTGGATTGCGGCTTGATTCCAGTACCAATGCAATTCGAAACAATCG
>BNWK01000549.1 GCA_025998775.1 Alphaproteobacteria bacterium
GGAGATGAATATAGAAATGGCCAAAACAGGGTTATCGATTCGTCGGTCAGATAAAGACAGGACAAGAGCTTGAAGGGTACGGGGGTGATGGAAGGCGTATACGAAATGGGACCCTTCGCTGCCTTCCTTGTCATTAGGAAGCGACGAAAGGAATGACTGAGATGGAGAAGAGGACAACGAGGAAGATGACGATGATGTTGAAGGAGGAAGAGGATGCAGAGAGGAGGAGGAGGAAGAAGAAGAAGAAGAAAGGGAAAAAGACGAAGAAGAAGAGAAAGAAGAAGAAGAAACAGGTGGTGGGAGGAGCGGAGGAAGCATCGGAGGAGGACCGAAAGGAAGCAAACACCGCAGATAGGCTTCATTGTCTGGTTCCACCAGCATGTAGTACTGCAGGAAGATCAGGTTGGGTGGATAAACACTCACAGCTTCCACCCCCCGTCGTTTCTCTTGCAGCAGATTTTCCTGCAGTGTTTTGTCCTGAGGGGTGTTCTTCAGGGCTTTCAGTAATCCTCCCTGTGGCGGCTTTTCTCCCTGCAGCTTTTCCCTCTGCGTTTTTCCAGGTGTTTTTTCTCCTGCTCTTTCTCGCGCTTTCCTCCTCCCCTGCTCCTCCTGCTCTTCCCGCTCCTGACACTGCTCCTGATGCACGGTTGCGTCGGGTGATAGTGACGGTAACAAAGCCAACTCCAGTGGAGTGTGGCGAAAAAAAAATCCAGCACATTCGGAGTGCCGATCAGAGGGAGAGAGAGGATACGCAGCACCACCGATTCTGAGAGAAGGAGCGACTTTCTAAGTGGAACAGACAGACAAAAAAACTATATTCTAAAAATTATAACCAACCGTCAGCAGAACCCGCTTAAGCACACACGTTCACAGACACACACACACACGCATGTACACATGAACATATATACATAGACATACCTAGATATACACACAAAGCAAAAAAACCTGTTTGAATACAGGTACCAGGGACCTTAGAGAGAGGCCATGCGCGCGCCACTCGGGCAACGAAAGCGGAGACCGTGCGAGTGAGGTCTGTTGAAAGTGGCCGAAGGTGCAAGCAGTTGTTGTTGTCCAGTGTTGGTCGGAAAGGGAAGGGGAAAGAGTAGGGGAAGGG
>BNWK01000550.1 GCA_025998775.1 Alphaproteobacteria bacterium
CCAGAAGTGTATTGATGGACGAGCTCGATGGATACCAATTTCCAAGCCGTTTTCCATGTCCGGCTCCATCATATTGTGCTGATGCTTTTTTTTTGAAGAGGTTGGTGAATGACTCAAATATTTTCATGACAATCCCTTCGACGTTGCGAAGATCACTTGGCGTTTGTTGGTTTTTTCTGGATTTTCCAAACCTGCTTTGATGCGATTTCGAAAATTCAGTAGATCCTGCAAATCAACACTTGCGTATTGTATACGAGTGTCTCCGTACCAAACGGAAGTAACCCGTCGGCCAGACTGCAATTCGCTAATTGCTTTTTCGATGGCTTCCAAATTCTGTTTGCTGTACATAATTCATTCCTCTCATATTTGTATATTTGAGATTTGAATTAAAAATGTTCGAGAATTTTGAGATTTATTTTTATATCAAACTACTTCTTACAATTTTTGGGCGTGGTGGTCGTATTTGTTTTTGGGCTGGAATTTGAGCGGTTTGTGCCACATAATTTTCTTTTATTGGAGCTTCTGCTATTGTTTTTTGTATTTTTATTCCGGCCAGCTGTTCCCATTTGCTTTCTGACCAACGATCGATGCCGAGCGCAATGGCGGCGGCACGAGCGTATACGCGGCAATCGAGAGCCTCATTTCTGTCCCGTGTTTTTTGCCATTCGCGTTTTGGATATCCTTTTACAATTTTGGTCACAAGTTGTTCAGCTGTGAGTTGCTTGAAATATTCCGTATTGTACTCTGGAAAATGGCACCAGGGGTGACCCATGGCCCCGTTAATTATCAGTCCGTCATCCTTTCGCGCTTTCAGCAAATTATAAATTTCGCTTTTGATCATGGACACTCCAATTTTCCATAATCGAATGCCGTGTTTTAATTTTTTGCCTTTGAAATTCACATCGACTTTTGTTGGCGCATTCAATGGAGCTAGCGAATTATCGACGCCTTTGATCGCCATCACATTATGAATCGATTGAGTTCGAACACACGCATAAACTTCTTGTGTTGAAAATCCAGTATCGATGGCCATCACCAACGTGACGTTGGATCCAAAAAATACCATCACGGCGCTGGTATGCACAAAACAACGCTAAAAATTATCGAGTCCAGCGT
>BNWK01000551.1 GCA_025998775.1 Alphaproteobacteria bacterium
AATTCTCCCACAACAGTGCTCAACCACTGATTCGGGCTCAAATGCTTCACACCTTCACGTTTCTCCTCCTCTTTCACTGCATGATACGCCTTGATGGGTGATATTGGCCAATGGCTGATTTTGGCGAATTGGGTTAGTGCTGAGAATTGGTGAAAAAGTTGATGAAATGAGTCGATTCTTCTCATCAGCGAGAAAAATTGATGCTCCAAAATGACGAATTTGTGCCCGAATTACCCTTTTTCTCGAACTTTATGCAAAACGTCACTAGAATCTCACTACTAACATTTTGCTGGTGCACATTCCGTTTGAGAAGACGAATTTGATGTTCAGAAAACGCAGACGTAACTTCAGTGCGCTGGCGAAATTCATCGGCTATGAGGGCGGCAATGTCGTTTGTGAGTTGTTGCAGGCGATTCCGCTGCTGACTAAGACCAGAGCGAATCCTCAGGGTTTGACGTCGATGATTGTGCTACCGATCTTCTACACAAAAATAATCGCGAAGTCCGCTGATGAAATCCCAGTAGTATAATATTTGTAGACTTTGGTGCCAGGTGAAATTTGGGTCATTTTTCGATAAAGTTGCCTCTAATGCACCCCAAAAACGACTAAAGTTGGCGGAAAACACCAGAAAAAACGATTAACGTAATCCATTAAAACACCCTTTTAAGACCAACTTTATAGGAAAAACAACATTTTTTCACCTGGCACTTTTTTAAGTCCATCTCCAAAACACCCCAAAAACGATAGAAGTTGATGAAAACGCTGTTGACGCCTCTGACGCCTGACGCTTGTGATTCCAAAAGCGTCAACGTTATCTCTGGGGACTGGCGTAAGCCTTTCGGCAGACGCTCATCTTTTTTAACGAAAATCACTAACTTTGTCTCCAAAATCCCCAAAAACACATAACTGATACTGACTTTAGTGAAAAAATTAATGACGCGTGACGCTTTTCGTTTTTGTTTCCAAAAGCGTCAAAATGGAAGTTTCAAAAAATGTTTCTAATTTTTTATCTCCACTATAAAAGGATGTCAGCACTCAGCACTGTGGAAGTCAAAGACAAAGTTCGCATCGAAGTTTTTCATCACTACTCATGGATGACCACCAAACAAATGGAT
>BNWK01000552.1 GCA_025998775.1 Alphaproteobacteria bacterium
ATACTATATCGTGCAACTGAAACCACGCGAGGAAATAAAGGGCATGAAAAAGGTTGGAAGAGCAGTGAATTCTCCAAAGCGACCGTGATATAAGTAGAAAAACTGAATGAACTAGGCAAAAAATGTCCAATTCTATTGCTTAATCCAAATTTCACTATTTTTTTCTTCAAATGGATTTTGTTCCATCTTTACCTGATGGAATAATTCTTTGGTACACGTCCTGACGAGTTTACATAAAATAATGTGCTGTTTTAATAAAACCTGTGATTCAAGCATCAGGGCCCTCACGAAACTCTTTTGAAAAATCGCTGGGATTGAAAAATCTGTCCATAACATCTAAAATATTCACATTCGTATCATCCGTAACAGCAAACAATTAAACTCTGTGTTTTCTTGGTCGAGAATCTAGGCCTTTTCAGCTCAAAGAAGAGACTGCTTGCAGTATCTACTTTATCAAACAAATATCAAATAAGTGAGGGATTACTTTTCAACTTCATCATTCGATTCACTCCTTTTAACATTCGTTTCAACAAGTGCCATTGATATACATGTGTATAAACTTATCTCCTACCAAATAAGTAAAAAAAAGTCTAGAGAGACTTTGACCTCTACTATGTTTCTCTTCGTCACAGGTCCCTTAATAAAAAAAAAGTGTATATAATTTTTTATATAGAACAGTAGATTCTCTCACCTAGTTCTTCCTAAACAGCCGGGCCAGTACCGCCCAGCCTTCTCAAACAGCCCGGTCAGTACACCCTTGCTCCTTCTATCCCCTATTCTGCTCCTCCCCCTTCTTCTGCGACCTGGCTTGCTCCATCTGCATCTGCATATACATCTACACCCCTCACATCTCCATCTTTGTTACTAGCCTCTTCATCACAGCTCGCCTTTCCATCCTTTTGGCTGGGATGAACTTCAGTTTTTGTGGTTTACCTTCTGGTTGCCATGAATTTCAGTTGTTAGTATGAGTTTTAGAGAAGGAAAAGAAGTTGATTTTCTGTGTGTTTGGAAAGTTTCTTGTGAGTTAATCTGAAGCAATTTTTTTGAGAATGATTGTTTTCTGAACTCGGCATTTTGCGTTTCTTTTCATTTTCCAGTTAAAATAGTGATT
>BNWK01000553.1 GCA_025998775.1 Alphaproteobacteria bacterium
GGGAGTTTCATCCACGGTTTTAGCATGAAAAAAAAAATGATAGATAGATAGATAGATATGAAAGAGAAGTGTAGGAACAAGTGCAACTGCAATTTGTTGGACTACAAACAACTGCATTTGTTCCTGTCGTCCTTACCGTCATTTCCCACTTTCGTTATCTTTATGGGTGGTTTCTTCTAATCTTTCACAAACGCTGCAAAGTCTTCCGCCTTTATTACCATAATATGCACACACAGGCTCACTTACGTATGATACATGCATGCACAACAACAGCACTCGAATACATTCTTTCGTATCGTTTCTTTGCATCCCAGTCTGGCCTCTTTCCGCCCGAACCGCATAAAGAGTGGGATTAGTCGCGGGCCGGCATCATGTCGGCGGGCATGGAGTGCAAATCCCTTTCAGACAATGACTAGAGAATACCCTTTCTTTCTGGAGATCGATCCCTGTCACAGGGGGTGATGTCTTCTTTCGGAATTTTTTCATCTTATCTGTCTTTGTCTTTTCTCTTTTTCTTTCTTTTTCACTTTCTCTTCTCTTATCCTTTTCTTTGTCTTTTTCTTTGTCCATTTCCCTGCCTTTCTCTTCGAACCTTCTTTTCTCATCTTCTTTTCTTCTTCTGATCTCCTTCTCATGCTTGCTGTGTTTTCCAGAGTGAGGAAGAAATGACGAGGAGGATGACGACGATGACAGGGATGCAACAGAGGAAGAGGTGATGACAGGCGATGGACGACTCTTCATGCTCTTCATGCTCTTCATGCCCTTCATGTGCTTTGTCTTGCGGTGCTTTGCATCAGGCGATGGTTGAGACAATGACGACGACGAGCGTGACGAGAGGGAAAGCGATGAGTGTGTGTGTGGTGAGGTTGAGGAACTGCGGTGGGTGGATCGTGACGTCGAAGAGGTGGAAGAAGAAGAGGAAGAGGAGGCAGAGACACTGGAAGATGAAGATGAGGAGCGGGAGGATGGCGCAGGGTGGTGAGATGGGGAATGCCTGTCTTTTTTCCTGCCTTTACTATTACTGCAATGTCTTTGCTGTTTTTGTTGCAATAATAACTGCTGCTGCTGCTGTTGTAAATGCTGCTGCTGAAGCAGTTGAAGTTGCTGTT
>BNWK01000554.1 GCA_025998775.1 Alphaproteobacteria bacterium
GGGATAACTGGCTTGTGGCAGCCAAGCGTTCATAGCG
Organism: Alphaproteobacteria bacterium; assembly: GCA_025998775.1. Classification (GTDB taxonomy): domain Bacteria; phylum Pseudomonadota; class Alphaproteobacteria; order UBA3830; family UBA3830; genus BNWE01. The sequence goes on from BNWK01000554.1 coordinate 38, forward strand.
ACGTTGCCTTTTGATCCTTCGATGTCGGCTCTTCCTATCATTGCGAAGCAGAATTCGCCAAGTGTTGGATTGTTCACCCACTAACAGGGAACGTGAGCTGGGTTTAGACCGTCGCGAGACAGGTTAGTTTTACCCTACTGATCAGATGACGTTAAATGCATAAAAATATTGTCGTGCTGGTAGTTAAAGTTAGTACGAGAGGAACCCTTTAGCCGCATAATTGGTATTTGCGGTTGGTTGACGTGCCAGTGCCGCGAAGCTACCATGCGTCGGATTATGACTGAACGCCTCTAAGTCAGAAGCCGTGCCAAACATAGCGAGAATAAGATGCGTGTTAAACGAACACCTGTGCCGGTTCCGTTGTGTCGAAAGGTCTTAGGTATCCCTTCATTGGGTGTCATTATTAGTAAAAAGATGCAGGTAGGGGTGTCACGTGGCGCGGCAGGCCTTGGTTGTTGCTTCCGCCGCTCTCCTTCGCGAGTTGGGGGGTGTGTATCCAGGAGCTGGCTTTCAAACGTCTGCTGTTTGCCGTGCACCATCCTTTTCCGGGTGATAAGCGAATTTCCGGGGGAGGGCCTCTTGCGGGGCAATCGTGGATCTCAGCATTATAGTCTTGGCTTTCCGGGGCGTCAAAAACCCTGGCCATCTAACATAACTGCTAGCGCGGGCCGGCAAACCGAATCTTTTGTAGACGACTTAGTATGAAGTGGGGATTGTAAATGGCAGAGTAGCTTTACACTACGATCCATTGAGATTTAGCCCATTTTCTCCGATTTTTCCAAAAACAAAAAAAAAACTTTTCTCTCAAAAGCTGTGAATCATCATATGCATGGCTGTTTCCTTGGTAACCCAGGGTCGCAAAACACCCTGGGCAGAAAATCCTGAAAATTTTGAAAAAAAAATTAATTACATGCACTTTTTCCGGGTGGCGGCGGAGCTCGGGCGCTCCTAGCTGGCTATAGGAAAGGGGAAGTTTCCGAGATCCCTCCTTCCTTTAGAGTCACAGGGGGTGACCGTAGGGGGTCCCCCTTGTTTCTACTTTAAGTTTTTTTGAAATTTTCAAAGTTGGC
>BNWK01000555.1 GCA_025998775.1 Alphaproteobacteria bacterium
CACTTACACACACACACACATACACACACACACTTACGTACACACACTCACACTCATACATGTACACATGAAACAAACCTCCATCTGAATACAAGTCCTACACACAAAGTGATCCAGTCTTTGTGCTGCACATCCGATCATGGTGTCTTCGCTCACGAGCTTACCGCATGCACTGCATCGGCGCTTCCCTTCTCCCTCTCCCCCGACTCCTTCCTTCTCTTCACCCCCCCGGCTCTGCTGTTTCCCTTCTCTCCCCATTTCCTTTTCCTTCTCTTTCAGGGCGCTAAAAAACTCCGCCTGCCAGCTGTACCCCTCCACCTCAACCACACCGCCTCTCACCTCCCCTGTCTGTGTTGCATCTACAACTGCACTTCCTCCCCTCTCTCCCTCTTCTGCGGCCTCTCAACAACACCTCCTCCGCCCACATTCACTTCCTCCATATCTGCTTCCTCTCCTCCTCCACTCCCTCGTTCCTGCTTGTCGGTAGCACGTAACGGCTGACGTGCAGCCTGCTTGTGGGTAACACGCAACGGCGGGTGAGCTGTCCGCATACCGGTAGGACGCAACGGCCCCCGTCCTGCGTACATACCGCCAGTACGTAACGAAGGACGTGTTCCGACTATGCGGCGTGCTGATCGGGTGCTCGCTGTGCCCCGGGGCGTAGCTGCAAGCAGCAAGGAGAGAATGGACGGTGATGAAGAAGAGGAGGAAGAAGAGGAGGAAGCGGGGGTTGAAGTGAGTAAAGAAGAAAGCACGCCCATCACAGACATCTTAGGATATCCGGGCGGGGGCTGCTGCAACCAATCCGGTGGTCCGTCCGGCTGCAGTTCAGCGGAGGAAGCGGAAGAGGAGGGGGAGAAAGAAGAGGAGAAAGAGAAGGGAGAGGAGGAGAAGAGGGAGAGAGATGATACCCATTGGGAAGATTCTTTTTCCAGAAGGGTTTCTTCCCTGCAGAAAACAGAGAAGAAGAGGTGGTGGAGGGAGAAGCAGACGGAGAGGAAGAAGAAGAAGAAGAGCTTGGCAAAATGACAGAGGATAATGACGGTGATAAAGGAAAAGAGGAGAGAAAGTCCTCCGCTTCACGAGAAAGACGAAGCTGGAATGAC
>BNWK01000556.1 GCA_025998775.1 Alphaproteobacteria bacterium
ACTCCTTCTCTTTTCTCCTCTTCTTTCACTGCACGAGCTGCTTTGAATCCACCTGTTATTATTTTTTCACCAACGTTCAGTCCAACTCCGACCGCTGTTCCAACGCCGGGAAACATACCTGCAATTCCTGACGCTACACCTGTGGCATCATCTGCGATTTTCATTGCATTATCGAACGTTACTTTTCCTTCTTTCTTTGCATTAGCGATATCGAATCCTAAACTCACTCCAGACGCAGCAGCACCGACAGCACCGAGCACAGGGCCAGCCGCTTGTCCGATTTCGCTTACAGTTGTCGCTAGTGTTGATAAAGTTTCAGGCACAGCGAGACCGATACCCCTTGCCATTTCGACTGCTTTTGATCCTTTAGAAATAATGCTTGCACCGACGCCAATGCCAGAGTTTACGTCACCAATGGTATCAGAATTATCCCTTGCGTCGGCATAAATGTTTTGCTTTTTTACGCTTGAACTGCTTTGTGGTTTAGTACGTGTTTTCATTAGCGATCCTATTACACTTGGCGATAGACCCAATGTTGAATCGTTGTAGATTATTTTTGGCTTTTTCAGCGTCAATTCTACATCATCGTAAGGATATTTTCGCTTCACACTTCTAAGTAACAAATCGTTTTTACTATATTGACCGACCATTTAAGTAAAAATAAAAACGTAATATTAACGCGCAGAACTTGCGAGTCTCGCCATTACATCAGGATAGTGTTTGCCCAAAGTTTTATTCCACCCTGCTGATATTTCATAAGTCGGTCGCTCTGTTGTGCTGAATAACCAGAAACTATCAGAGACAATCGCTAATATTGGTGCTGTGTGATTGTGGTGTGCTGCATCATCGGTCTTATCGTTTTCCGCATTGAGGTAATAGTAGGTATCTCCACCAGTTTTGTGCTCTGAGTCTTCGATTCCTTGCACTTGCGGACTACCGGTCAGTGTTATAGATTCATTTGTTGAATTGACGGGATCGGCAAAGAAAGCATTTGAGCTCTGACGCTCGAGATTGAATATCATGAGGAAATCAGTGTCGTCCTCGCTGCAACGCTGTCTCATCGGATAATAAGGGCAGACTTTCTTTAAATATGAGTTCTCAAAC
>BNWK01000557.1 GCA_025998775.1 Alphaproteobacteria bacterium
TGGAGAAATCTGGGGGTATGCGAAGGAAGAGACGGATGAGAATAGAAAACATCTGCTGATCAGGGCGTGTGAACAGGGGTATATATCGGGAGATGAACTGCTTGGGGAGTGTATGTTGCCAGAAGAAAATGCGGATTTTCAGTGCCTGATGATGGCCGCTTACTGGGCACTCGACTATGGCCCATTGCACTCTCACTCATCCTCATCCTCTTCTTCACCAACCATTCACTCCGCCCCCGCTTCTTCCACAGTGCCTTCGCCCACCTCCACCTCTGTCTCCACCGCAGCTGCCACCGGGACGGGAGGGAAGCAGAAAGACAACGCCTGGCAGAAAGTACCTTTCTCAGACACATTCGAGTTGTTCCAGAGGTTGCGCGAGGAGAGGGCGGGGATTGTTAGAAAGGAGAAAGAGAGTGAAGTGATTATATGGGAAGATTTGGTGAGAAGATGCACTATCAATGGGTGTAAATATGAAGAAGGTGGCATCGGCGGCCGAAGTCTGACATTGAGACAGCGGGAAGAATTTGAAACCCTACTTGTGCAGAGATATTCTTCACTGGATTTACCTACTTCCTCAACTCCGTTCTCATCACCATCAATAAAGAAGGAGGAAGTATCATCATCCTCATCCTCATCATCATCTTTTCCTTCTTCTTCCTCTTCCTCTTCTTCCTTCTCTTCCTCCTCCTCCTCTTCCTTCTCCTCCTCCTCCTTCTCCTTCTCCTCCTCCTCCTCCTCCTCCTCTTCCTCCTTCTTCTCCTGGAGTGAACGTCTGCACCAACTCCGTTCTGGGCTTTCTCACCCTTCCACCCACCGTCGACGTGGTGGAGACCACGGTGACTCTGTCGCTTCCGGCGCTTCTGCATCTGCTTCTTCTACCACAGCCACACCCATGTCTTCGCTGTCTCCAGCCTTCCTGACAAACTGCGCTGTCCTCTTCACCTGCAACCCAGCCAATTATCGGACAAAGGTATCTTCTCGTACATCCTCCTCCTCTTCCTCCTCCTCCTCCTCTTCTTCTTCTTCTTTGCCATCCGATCTGGGTTCTGCACACTCCCATCACTGGCCTTCCTCAGCTTACTCCTCCTGCGAGATCACTCCTT
>BNWK01000558.1 GCA_025998775.1 Alphaproteobacteria bacterium
AGAGCCATTGCCGCAGCAGCTGCGAACGCAAACGTCAACACCGCGACAGTCCGAGGTGCCGGAGACAGCACGGATATGGCGGGTGAAGGTGAGGGGGGATTGGGAAGTGTTCCAGCATACACAGGCGACAAAGGGGAAAATAGTGGAAATGTTGGAGGGCAAAGAAAGAGAAGAAGGGGTTGGGAGTTGAACGAGGGAGAAGAAAGCACGACGAGGAAGGGTGAGAAGGGGGAAATGCTAACGAGAAGCAAGTTACGCAGGCAGGTCGAAGGAGAAACAGGGTGGGGAATTCACATGGAGAGTGAAGAGGGTGGACCTTCTATTTTGCAGGATGAGGAGGATGAGTAGGAGTCACAAGCAGAGAGTACGGAAGACAGAGAGGGTGATAGGGACTTGAATTACACAGTGCGAGAGACAAGAAACGTCTGCTAGAAGTAAGGCTTAAGGACAAGAGGCAACCGAAGAAGAGAAGGGTGGAGAGAGAGAAAGAGAGAAGAAAAGAGGAAAAGAAAGGGATGGAGACAGAGGGTGAAAAAGAAGAAAAAAAGCGGATAGCGGATGATAAAGAAAAACCTGTGGAAGAGGATAAGGAAACAGAACCTTCTTTTGTAACACCGTTTCCTTCATGTGAGTGCGCAGCTGCAGCTATCTTCCCTTCCACTTCTCCCTTATCATCATCCCCCTCCTCCAGTTGTTCATTTCCTTCAAACTCGTCTTCTTCTTCCTGCACACAGCTGCCTTCCTGTTGCCCTTCTTTATCTTGTTCTTCCAGTTTTTCAGCTTTTTCGGCCTCCTCTTCTTTATCTTCCTCTTCTTTGTCATCATCATCGCCTTACTTTTCGTCTTCTTCTTCTTCCTTTTCTTCTCTTTCACCCATTTATTCTTCATCTTTCCCTGCTGTGTCATCCATATATCCATCGTCTTCCTCCGTGTCTGTTTTTTCTTCTCTTTCTCCTTCCTCTTTTCCTGTAACCTCCTCTTCTTCCTCTTCTTCTTCTTCTTTTTCTTCTTCTTCTTCCTCCTCCTCCTCTTCCTCTTCTTCTTCCTCTTTTCTTCTTCTTCTTCTTCTTCCTCTTCTTCTTCCTCTTCTTCTTCTTCTTT
>BNWK01000559.1 GCA_025998775.1 Alphaproteobacteria bacterium
GCAATTGTCTGATGAGAGCCTCATCTTCTAAGAAAAATGGCAAGGTTGTATATTACTATTACACCTGCTACAAGCACACAAAATACAAAACTTGCAAAGCGCTTTACAAAAGCGTTCCTGCAGAGCCTCTGGAACGCAATGTTATAGAAGAAGTTTTGCGCATCGTAAAATCGCCGGAAATTGTTATGAAGATTAACGAACTTGCCGAAAAGCAAAATGATGTGGAAAAAGTCGATTTTCTAAATGCTTTAAAAAATCTGAACGAATCATGGAATTATTTATATCTGCCAGAAAAACGGAAAATTCTACAGATGCTGATAAGGAGCATAGAAGTTAGAGACGATGGGATTAAAATCAACCTGAATCTTGAGAATTTTGATGGATTTCTGATAGAGCTGGCAGCGTAGATTAAAGTGATGATGGCTTGAAATGAACCAAGAAGTTTTTATCCCGATAAAAGTAAGCATTCGTAAAGGTCGTCGAGCCATCGTCAGAAAGCCTGGCGATCAACAGGTCAACACGCAATTTTCAAGATTGCTGACCAAAGCCCAATGGCTCGAAAGCCAGCTCGAAAAATGTCCTGAAGCAACGCTCAAAGAATTCTGCGACGCTAACAAAATTTCTCCGAGATATGTGCGTTTAATAATGGCCATGAACAATCTCAGCCCAAAAATCAAAAGGCTCATTATGGATGGCTACGCTCCAAATCATCTGTCAGTTCAAGATATCACGAACAAGAAATTCCCGATATTGTGGAAAGATCAGGAAGCGATGTTTGTTAAGTAGCCGATTAATGCGGTCTCAGTGATTGAATCTCAGAATGGGAAAGTCCTGTCACTTCAGCAATGTCTTCTGAACTCAGACCTTTTGAAAACAATTTAGTTGCAGATTCTCTTTTTTCTTCCATTCTGCCTTCCATTCTACCTTCCATTCTGCCTTCCATTCTGCCTTCCATTCTACCTTCTCGCATTCCCTCATTCCTAGCATGAGCGCGAGCATTAATCTCGTCGTCTTGCCATCTGATACGCTCCTCATATATGCGTCTCTTTTCTGGATCTTGGCTTACGTTTTTTAGTTCATTCATAGCTTCCTCCACTT
>BNWK01000560.1 GCA_025998775.1 Alphaproteobacteria bacterium
ATCGGCTCAAAGGCTGCAGCAGATCAATGTAATGACGGAGTATGTGTTCAGCGTGGAGGCGGAGGAGGCCTTTGCAGAGCTTCTTCAGGAGGAGCTAGAGGAGGGGATAGTGATACAGATTCGTTTCGAAGAGGCGAAGTTCCTGAATCCGGTGTTCATGGTAAAGAAACACACGCCAAAGGGGGAGAAGCAGAAGTGGAGAAAGGTGGTGGATTGCAGGCGGCTGAACAAGGAACAGAGATCGATACACTTTCGCATGGATGGAGCGGAGACAGTGCAAGGAATAGCCATGAAAGGCGACTGGGCGACATCTCTGGACTTGAAGAACGCCTTCAACCACATGAAGGTGGAAGAGGCGTTCCAACCCTACCTAAGCTTCACACACCGAGGAAGAACCTATGCGTATGCGGCCATGCCGTTTGGTGCGCGGCACAGTCCGCGAGTTTTTACAAGAGCGTTAGGCTACGCAATGGCATACATCCGGGCGCACTGGAGCGTCCGAATTGTCGCCTACATGGACGACATCTTGCTACTACATCAAGATCGTGGCTACCTGCAGCTGGCCACACTGCAGATTGCAACATACTTACAGTGTTTGGGGTGGACGTTGTCAGCGGGAAAGTGCGAGCTTACGCCCAAACAGGAGATCGTCTTTTTGGGTTGGCGATGGTGCTTCCGCACTCTCTCACTGCGGATGACAGCGGAGATGCGGAAGACATTGCTTGCGTCGACAAGGTTATGGATGAGGAAGACGTTGCAAGGAGAAAGAGTGAGTTGGAGGAGGCTTGGAGGTCTGATAGGCTGCCTAAACTTCCTGCGTGCGCTTTTTGTGACACTGCCCTTTTTGTCAAAGGCTTTTACTTTGTTTTCTTTTTTGCCTTTTTTGGCTTTTTCATTATTTCTTTTCTGTTTTGACCTTTTTTAGATTTTTTATTATTTATTTTATTCTTTCTGTTTTTGGCCGTTAAGGCGCCTGTATTCCATTGTTCCCTGCGCAACCGCACACCAACATTTGGTGTAGTTACGATGCGCAGGAGGGGCTGTGGGTTCTGTGCCTAAGCTCAAATTAATTGTTTCTAACCCAGGAAACCCATTATC
>BNWK01000561.1 GCA_025998775.1 Alphaproteobacteria bacterium
ACATATTACGATGCGATCTAGCTGCTGGTGCTATCCAGTGTGCCACCTGATGCATTGCTTTCTCGTAGTTTCTTTCTTGTCCATTTTTGAAAACCTTTTTTGGTCTACCTCTTCCCTTCTTTACTTCCCCGCTTCCCGAACCCGAACTTGAACCCGAACTTGAACCCGTAATTTTGTCTTCGTACGATGGTATCGGTCTTGCTCCTACTTCATTATCTATACCGTACTTTTCATCACTTACAGTAAAACTATTCTCATCCTTCTCATCGATTTCTAATTTTACACCGTCATTTTCTAAATCATCAGCGAATCCTTTCATTACTCGATATATATCTTTACCATCTATCTCTTGTGCTACATCTTCATTATCCAATTCTGTTAACATATCTTCGTTAAACTTCTTGTCTAAAATTATATCTTCTTCGTCTTCCTGAAAGTCATAATCTCTTCCTAATTTGTTAAACCAAAAACGATTATTTCTATATAATCGCGGTAAATAAAATTCTTTACAAAAATCGATAACTGTTCCTGCCAAAATGTAATCGTAATGATATTTACTTATTATAGCTCCGTTATCTTTACCTTCTTCTGGAGGAAAAAATTCGTCATCTTTAAGCCAACCTTCAAAGTCTATCTTCACATGATTGAAAAACGCATATGACTTCACCTTACCTTTATCCCGCCGTCTTTTCTTGGTCTTCCTCTTCCTCGTTTTTCTTCCTTTTCTTTTTCCTTTTCCTTTTCTTTTTCCTTTTCCTTTTCCAAATCTTTGCCTGAGTCCATCTTGGTGCTTGCACCTGCGTTTCCTGGGGACAGTGGTTGGCAAATCGCACACACATGATTCGAATTGTTTCCGACCAAGTCCGCATGCAGATTCCTCCAAACCGAATTCGGTTTATAAAGCATGTGGCCAGTTCGATGTGAATGTGGGCGAATATGCGTATGCCCATTCTTATGCGAGTGTACGCGTGTGTTTGTGGGTGAATGCGCATGTGCACGTGTGTGTGTGCGCACGCGCGGAAGGAACAACGCGCTTGCACGTGAAAGCGAATGAACCGACAGCGCAGAAACTGAGGCAGGGACAGTCCCAGAGTCAG
>BNWK01000562.1 GCA_025998775.1 Alphaproteobacteria bacterium
TCGCGTTGGTGGGAAATTGTGGGGAAGAACTCATTTCCCCATGCCACCAAGTTATTCATAAACTGCGATTGTGGCGGCAGTAACAACTATCGCGCGAGACTATGGAAAAAGCAACTTCAAGAATTTGTGAACCGTACTGGACTTGAGGTGCATGTCTCGCATTTCCCACCAGGTACGTCAAAATGGAACAAGATTGAACATAGATTGTTTTGTTTTATCTCTAAAAATTGGCATGGAAGGTCGCTGATCGATGTCGAAACCGTCATCAATTTGATCGCCAATACGACAACCATAAAAGGCTTGAAAGTAATCTGCAAGCGTGATGACAACTTTTATCCACTTTCAGTTAAAGTTAGCGATGATGAATTCAAGGCTATTAACCGTACTGAAATCGGATTTCACGGCGAATGGAATTACATCATTGCACCTATGTCAAAAGCTTAATTTATTCTTGCGCAAGTCCTAAGTCCGACTCAGCGGCTGAAATTAGCTAACGAGTTGAATCTGAACGAGAAAAGTAAACCGGTAAGGCGCATCTGGATTCCCAAACCAGGGAAAACGGAGAAACGTCCTCTCGGAATACCCACGATGACAGATCGAGCAAAACAAGCTCTTGTAAGGCTGGCTTTGGAACCTGAGTTGGAGGCGAAATTTGCGCCGCACAGTTATGGTTTCAGGCCGGCAAGATCATGTCATGATGCAATAGGAGCTATATATTTGACAATCCATATGAAGAATGCATATGTGCTAGACGCAGATATCAAGGGTTGTTTTGACAACATAGACCATATTGCATTATTGAAAAAACTCAACACATTTCCGAAATTGCGTCATGTAATCAAGAAATGGTTGAGAAATGGAGTTATGGAAGGCGAAGTATTCCAGAAAACGAAGGCGGGAACGCCGCAAGGAGGAGTCATTTCTCCATTGTTGGCAAATGTTGCCCTTCACGGACTGGAATGCGAACTTAAGGAATTATCACCAAATAATATGGACAAACGATATCATATGAGTTATACTTGTATCTATGAAAAATGTAGATATATTAGCGTTAACAACCCGAATAAAAGCAGTCTTGCCAACGCTTAATGAGTACC
>BNWK01000563.1 GCA_025998775.1 Alphaproteobacteria bacterium
CTCTACGCCTAACAAAAAAATGAAATAAATCTCAAAATTCTCGAACATTTTTCATTCAAATCTCAAATATACAAATATGAGAGGAATGAATTATGTACAGCAAGCAGAATTTGGAAGCCATCGAAAAGGCAATCAGCGAATTGCAGTCTGGCCGACGGGTTACTTCCGTTTGGTATGGAGACACTCGCATACAATACGCAAGTGTTGATTTGCAGGATCTACTGAATTTTCGGAATCGCATAAAAGCAGGCTTGGATGATCAGGAAAAAACCAACAAACGCCAAGTGATCTTCGCAACGTCGAAGGGATTGTCATGAAAATATTTGAGTCACTCACCAACCTCTTCAAGAAGAAAGCGTCGACACTATACGATGGAGCCGGACACGGAAAACGTCTAGGCAATTGGTATCCGTCGAGCTCGTCCATCAATACACTTTTGGCTTCGAGTTTGAGCACGCTAAGGACTCGGTCACACGATATTGTTCGTAAAAATCCATATGCTTCAAATGCCATAGATTCCATCGTTTCGAATTGCATCGGTACCGGAATCAAGCCGCAATCCAAAGCAAAAGATCAGGATTTTCGACGAAAAATTCAAGATTTGTGGTTGAGTTGGACAGACGAAGCAGATAGCGCAGGGGTTGTGGACTTTTATGGATTTCAATCGTTGGTATTGCGAAGTGTCATTGAATGCGGCGAGTGTTTTGTGCGTTTGAAAATCGATAAGAAAAATGCAACGGTTCCGTTGAAATTGCAAGTGTTAGAATCTGAACATTTGGATTCATCAAAAGACCAAGCATTGCCAAATGGAAATATCATCAGATCTGGCATCGAATTCGATAAAACCGGAAAGCGCGTTGCCTATCATTTATATAAGGAGCATCCAGGCGACATCTGCGGTGGGCATGAATCAGTGCGAATATTGGCATCGGAAATTTTGCATATTTTTAAACCGCTCCGACCTGGACAAATTCGCGGTGAACCATGGCTGAGTAATGTTCTTCTGAAATTGCACGATCTCGATCAATACGAAGATGCCGAATTGGTTCGCAAAAAAACCGCTGCAATGTTTGCTGGATTCGTAACTCGTTTAG
>BNWK01000564.1 GCA_025998775.1 Alphaproteobacteria bacterium
AAACGCTGAAATCGAGTATGAAATGGGTTAGAATCGATGGGTCGTGAAGACGATGGGGCCTATTTTTCGACCTCGTCGCAAATCTATACAACATAACCACTACTTTGAGTTGTTTCTCTTTTGGTTTACCGGTGCAGAATTCAATGTGATCTCTAAGCTTTGCTGCTGGATGGTAGTCACTAACATCCCGCCAATACACGTGACACTTCGGACATGATTCACACTTAGTTAGTTTGACTGGTTCTTGAACGAATACACAGTGATCATTCACCAAGTGGATGTTAAGAATCAATTCGGTTTCCGTTTTCGATTTATGTAGATCTCCATACACAACAGTATTGTCTTGATTCACAAATGTCTGTACACTAACTATAAGAAGTTCATCATTCCTCTTAAACGGAAAATTAACAAAACGTTCAATCTCAACCGCAAAATTAAATCCTTTGTACGAAAGCAAAAACTTACGCTTCTCTTTCCACGATCCAACAATGTAATAGACTTGACAGCAGAGATCACCTGCTCTCTTGGTTCTTGATTCATTACTCATGTTCTCTGGATAGAATAGAAAAGATAGTGCAATGAATATACAGATATCAAATTCACACTTCATATGGAGAGTGGCTCTGGCAATTACTTCTAAGTCATGTAGTCGGTGATATGCTTGTAGTATTCCGCCAACCCCTTCGCGAACATGAACGAATATAGAGGGTTTTTATCGAACTGAGGACAGAATGGAATTGAGTCCTTGAGCTTCAATTTCATCTCAGTCTTGGGCTTTCCAGTGCATGTAGCAACGTGATCTTCAAATTTCATCTTGTTTTCATATCGTCGAATATCAGCACTGACGATATGGCATTTACCACAGACAGCGATATGTGTGAGTTTTTCCACGTCTCCAACGAATTTCACGTGTATGAACCCGTTCTTTTCGACTGTCATCTTCCAGTTGATAGTTCTCTCTTCGTTTCCTTGGAAGTCCGTACATGCATAGAAATCTCCTAAACCATAAACTTCCTCACCCTTAAAGTCTGTCCCCTTTAGCTCATATATCTGAACATTTGTGAGAAAAGTGTTGCAATACCTGAGTATATTT
>BNWK01000565.1 GCA_025998775.1 Alphaproteobacteria bacterium
TTAATTTTCTATATCACTTGATGTTTTTAATCTCTATGGGAGTTATGGTATCGTGAAGATTTGTGCGTAAATGCACGCTAAGGAAGATTTATATATGCAAAAAAAACGTCCGTTTATCTGGCAATATAAAATCATATCAAAAAATATATCAAGAACAACAAGAAAACCCATTGAAAAAATCTATGCAACAATTTATGGTGAATCGTAAGTTTTCTTATGGTGATGATAAATGTTAATCGGATATGTTCGTGTATCTAAAGCTGACGGGTCTCAAGTTTTGGATCTTCAAAAAGATGCGCTTAAAGAATGCGGAGTAGGAGAAGATTGGATTTATGAAGATTTGGCTTCCGGAAGGAAAGATGATCGTCCTGGATTGAAAAATTGCTTAAAAGCGCTTCAACCAGGTAATACACTCGTTGTTTGGAAGTTAGATAGATTAGGAAGAGACATAAAACATCTACTTCAACTCGTCGAAGAATTCAAAAATAAGAATGTCGGATTAAAGGTCTTGTCTGGAGCTGGATCTCAAATAGACACAACAACTCCAAGTGGGAAGATGATATTCGGACTTTTCGCTGTTCTGGCTGAATTCGAACGTGATCTTATCGTCGAAAGAACGAAAGCCGGACTCGCAGCAGCTAGAGCCAGAGGAAGAAAAGGTGGGCGCCCCCGTAAAATGGATAAAGCAACCTTGCAGATGGCGATGTCCGCCATGGCTGATCCTAAATCAATCGCTGCCAATGTCGCTAAACGTCTCGGCATCACTACCACAACACTCTACATGTACGTCAACGGTGACGGCTCTCCTAAAGAAATTGGGAAAAAAATCCTTGCTGTAAATTCCTAGCTCAAAAACAATCGGCAACTTAATGTGGCACACTATCGGTAATTTATCCTGGCTCGTTACAAGCAATAATCCAATGAAATACAGATAACAGAGGTTTGCAGAAAGTCTCTGCTATTTATTCCAGCAGCGTGACGCTGGACTCGTTTTCTTTTTAACACAAAAAGGAGTCGACATTGAAAATACATCTCGCACACAATGAAGAAGCTCCAGTAAGAGGATCCAACGTCACGTTGGCTCCAGTAAACG
>BNWK01000566.1 GCA_025998775.1 Alphaproteobacteria bacterium
TCATAGCCTCCGTCATTGATGGTCCTTTTATGGAAATAAAAAAAATAAAAATAAAAAAAAGTCTTCAAAAAAAAATGTAATGAGTGATTTACATAAATATACAAAAATGACCGATCTTATTTATTATAAATTCTACTTTCCCAAGTCCCCAAATCCCACTCAGGGTATTCCATCGGAGAAGAAACGCATTTCGGTGACGTAATATCAGTTTGTGTTCCTGACTCGGTCATTTCTACTTCAATACGTTCAACATTTGTCCTTTTCAATTTTTTATATAACACGGCTCCGACGATTATGAACAGGACGGTGACGATGAGTATTGATGTAATCACTAATAAAAGTATCCACCACGAGAGGCTTTTTCTCGAACTTGTTTTTCCAGTGGACTGCTCTTCCTCAATGTGCTGTTCTTCTTCCTCAAATTCATTTTCAGAGTCATTGTCGGTATCACTGTTGCTTTCTGAACTGACGTCACTGTCACTATCTGAATTACTGTCGCTTTCGCTGTCACTTTCTGAATCACTATCACTATCTGAATTACTGTCGGAATCGCTATCGCTGTCACTATTACTATCTGAATTACTGTCGGAATCGCTATCGCTGTCACTTTCTGAATCACTATCACTGCCACCGAAATAATCTATACAGCGTCGAGTAATGTTATAGTCGTGAAAGCTTGACTGGTCACATTTAAAAGTAAATCGCATTAGGCAATTTCCGCCTGATATAAAGCAAGGGGTTGCCATCGTCCATTTCGGATTTTGAAGATACCACCTTTGACAATCCGAGAGCGATATTCCCGTACAAAAATCATAATCACATTCAATTGGGTCGATACAAGCAGTTTGAAATCCAGTTCCGTGAGATCCACTGTCACTTTCCAAATTACTGTCACTTTCCAAATTATTGTCACTTTCTGAATCACTGTCACCGTGACTGTCACTTTCGCTTTCTGAATCACTGTCGCTTTCTGAATCACTTTCGTTTTCTGAATCACTGTCACTGTCAGAATCACTGTCACTTTCACTATGATTGTTGCTTTCTGAATCATTATCACTTTCACTGTCACTGTCACTTTCTGAATCACTGTC
>BNWK01000567.1 GCA_025998775.1 Alphaproteobacteria bacterium
TAGACAAGATTGGCATAGGATAAGGGGGTACATGAGTATGGAAAGGCATGGAGTGCACATTCTGGGATTGGGGAAGAGTTTGTGTGAAGACAGACTGATGGGAGGTCGAAAGATAAGGTGCGCGTCGTGTCATGGTAGGCAAATCCTCTGAAGGAGGAGGAGTTTGTGTGGATACATTCCGGGATTGAGAGAGAGGAAGCGTTGATTCGGGTTCAGCAGACATAGTTCGTGAAGGTAAAGACTGGGAAAAGGAAACGTTCAGTGGCTGAGGAGAAGTTCGCATGGAGAGAGACTGGGGTTGTGTCGTGGGTTGAATATATACAATCATAGGCTGTGGAGACTGGGATGGGGGAAAATTTACTGACTGAAGTGGAGTGAGTGTGTACAACGAAGATGGAATAGGTATAGTGGAGGTGGATTGAACGGGAATTAGTTGAGAATATGGAGATGGGAAAGGTGATTGAGGAGGAGTTTGCACAAGCACACACTGAGGTTCAAAAGCTGATGATGTGGGTTGAGCAGGAAGTGCAGAGATATTCTGGACTGAAAGAGTTGAAAAAGGTTGAGCAGGAAAAGAAGATTGGGTAAGGAGAAGATATTGCGACTGAGAAAGCGGAAGATTTTGTGAAGTTGAAGGATGTGAAGACGGAGAAGGTGGAGGTTTGATTGATCGAGGAGATGTTTGCTTGGACAGTTTTTTTTGAGATTGAGTTGGTGTAGACGCACTTTCAGCAGATTGAGTTGTGGTTTGTCTGGATGAAGAAGTTCTTTTTTTTCTACAAAAAATGTGAAAAGAGAACAAAATGCAACAAACACTCTCATTTTATCCACCGATGAGTTAGATTGAATCTGAGAAGTAAGAAGAGGTTTTGGTTGAGAGGGTGGAGTCAAAGAATGAGGAGATTGGGCAAGTTTGGGGGTTGAAGTGGGTGAAATGGAGGAAGGAATGGCATGTGCAGATTGTGGAGTTGACATTTTCTTTTTTTTTTCAATAGGTGGTGTTGGTGATTCATCTTTTTTCAATAAGAACATGTCAGATTCTGTTATATATATATTTTTCTCATCTATCATCACACAAAAATATTTTGACT
>BNWK01000568.1 GCA_025998775.1 Alphaproteobacteria bacterium
GAGATAGTCATATTTACCTATTCCCTCGTTCATTCCCAGTTTTGGATCGCATTTTCTGAGTATTTCATTTACTGAACCGACTTCATTGAGGGCTAGAATCTTCTGTACTTGATTAAGCATTGTTTTTGAATGAGATAAAAAAAGGAATTAATGAAGTAGAAGAGCATGTGATGCCTTTTTTAGTTTTTCTTAGTGGGAATGTAAGGTACCATTAGTGGTTTAATCATCGGTCTAAACAATGGTCGAATTATTGGTTTCAGTCCCATTATTGGTTTAAGTATTGGTTTCAGACCCATTATTGGTTTAATCATTGGTTTAGCTAACGGTTCAGAAGTTTGATTCGGTTCTATTTTTTCAGTAGGTTTTTTAATTAAGGAACCTTTTATGAGATCCATAGCTGATGCATTTGGGTTTTCCTTTAATACTTCTCGTGCTTGACTTGCCATTTTTCCGGCGATTGAGAGACCCTTTACTGCAACTCGTAATCCAGTTCCAAGAGCGGGGTTTATCATTGTTATCGCTGGTGTAACATATCCCATTATTTTTTGAAATTTATCACTTGCAACTACATCGCCAATGCTGCCAAGAACTGGGATAAGATTTTTTTTCGCTTTTGTTGCTAGTGCTGAAATACCACTTTTGATTTTATTGAATATGCCAACCATTCCGATAATATTTGGGTGTGTTTTCATTGATGTAAAAATAAATCCTTCTGGTATTCCTCATTTTTTCTTCCCAGCAAAGATTCCCGACCAATTTTTAGCTATTGATGGGGTCTTTGTTAATTGAATTTTATCATGTAAATCACCCGGACGTTTAGTTAGACTGTTCTTTAATGTTTGATAACCAGAAACTAAACCCTTTCCAAGTGCAACACCAGGGATTAAATTAACTGCTTTATTTAAAAGTTTAGGATTTTTATACAAGGCTTTACCAGCTGCAACTGCAGGGATGAAATTACTTGCTTTCATTATACCTGAACCGATTGTGCCTAATGGGTTCTTTTTCAAATTTTCAATTGTTTTATTAGTGTTATATTTTAGGTCTTCCATTTTGCTTTTCATTTTATCTGTGAGTGTGTCTTTTTTAG
>BNWK01000569.1 GCA_025998775.1 Alphaproteobacteria bacterium
CAAGAACTATCACAGTATCACAATTCATACCTAAAAAACAAACAATCTAATTCATTAATAACAGCAGAGCTGGGTTTCAAAAACTAAACTCTCAATAGAACAGTAAGAATAAGCTCAATTCCAGAAAAAGCCCAATACAACAGGAAGAAAAAAAAAATGTATTGAACTTCCTAGAAAGGAATATACATAAAAGCAAACTATTTATTCAAAATCAACCCGTTTTTAAGAATAAAGTTCGTGATTTGCCTGGATAGTTGAAAATACCATGATTAAATATGGTCGAAAACTATCTAGTGATTGAACCCACTATCCAAGGTAATTTGGATCCACTATCCAAAGTAACTCTGGATCCAAATTTCTTATCCAGAGTAAATTGTTTTAATAAAAGGGAAAGAGGTGGATTTTCGATGAAATTGAAATAGATGATGAAAAAGATTATGCATCGCCATATTTTGTCGTGGAAAAGGATGCTGCTGTGAATCAAGATGCCAAGAATGTTGGAAACAAATTTCGAGTTCATCAATACGATAATTGGAGATATATGTACGGGGAGCAGTGCGTACGTGCCAATGATGATCCATTGAGATAGAGAAAATGGTCAACATTTCCATTATTTGTGCCGGAATACTCTTCTAGTTGGTGGTAGGTGTAATCAAGAATTTAGAAACGATGATATAGAAAATAGAAACAAACATCCTTCGAGTATTCCTTACGATCCTTCTTCTTTCTTCCAGCACGTCCACTTTTGTGTCTTCTTCACGTTCTTCGATGTATCAGCATCGATCTTCAGTCGATATTGTTGCAAAGCCCACTGAATATACCAAAGAATGGGGGTTGGAAAACATCATGCATCATGGATCCGGTGTGCAGACTGGTAGCCAGTGCCTCTTTTTTCTTTCGCTCCTTGGACAATCACCACTGCTGCAAGACCATTCTGTTGCCGCCAAACATGCTGCTTCTTCTTCTGCACCTGCTTCTGGGGAATTGATGTCAATTCGTATGCAGAAAAAATTAGAATAGTTTTATTCCAAGTAGATATTTGGTATGAGTTTTTTTTTTTCTTCCTGTTGTATTGGGCTTTTTCTGGAAT
>BNWK01000570.1 GCA_025998775.1 Alphaproteobacteria bacterium
AAACCTGTGAAAATGGCTGTTGCAATTGGTGAAATTGTTCAAAATCTTGTGAACACTGATCCGGATACATTCATCGAAAAACCCAGTTATGAATATGACATCAATCCACCTGACCTCGACATGTCCTACAAAAACATCCCTCTTGTTGTTAGTTGTGAACAGAACCTCGCAACTTTCCAAGACTACGTCAAAAAGAAAATCTCGACAATTCACGAAAATCCCAAATCAGAATCGTCTGCTCGAAAAGTGTTTCTCCTCCACGACGTCATGATTGTCTGTTATCGGTACCCCTCCGCTGGTGTAAAGGGAAAAGCAAGTGATATGCTGAAACCTCACATTGGTGGAAAATATACATCCTTCATTCCATGTGATTCCAACATCTGCGTTTACACTGCAATTCAAGCTTGTCTGTCTCATGAAAGAGGAGAGGATATTCACAAAGAAAGAGACCATGTTATCACCAGAGCCAAAGCTGATGTTATCCAGATTCACAAACCTGTTCTGAGAAATGGAAATGAAAACCGCCATGCCATGACACAAAAGAAATTCTTCGAAACGTTGGAGGATGTGAATATTGGTTCCTTACCTGACTTGGCGAAATTCTACAAACGGAACATCAAAACCTTCAAACAACAAGATGATTTGTTGAAGGAATACGTTCATTGGGAAAATTACGTCTACTCCGAAAATGCACCTTGGATCAACCTTTTGTTCGTCAGAGTCGAAAACAACAAACTCCATGCACTATGTGTGAAAGATCCGAATCGATTGACAAGTTTCCGATCATGTCCAGTTTGCAAAGTTTATTCACTCGACACATCCAGACATGAATATCGCAAGCGTTTTGAACATCACGTCGAAAACTGCAACGGGAAAACCAGAGAAAAGCAAGTCAGACTCCGAACATCAAAACCACTCGTTCCTCATATTCAAAAAAACAAAACATTTGCGTACCTCCTCGCTCGTGGTCGTCAGTCCGAATTCAAACCAACTCGTTACTACTTCACATTTGATTTTGAAACAATTGAGAAACCTGTGAAAGAAGTTGGTGAAGCTGGAAAAAATGTTCTCTCCATGATCCTACCACTTT
>BNWK01000571.1 GCA_025998775.1 Alphaproteobacteria bacterium
CAGTGGTGGAGAGGGCAGTATGGTGGAGGGGGGAAGGAAAAGAAGTAAGACTATTCAAAAGAAAAGGAGGGAGTGGGAATGGTGGGGAATGGCGGAAGAGTGCGGGGGAGATGTGTGATGTGTGTAGGATATGATGACTCTTCTTCGTTTTCCCCTCTCTTTGCTCTCGACTTCCTCTTTTCTCTGTCCATACTGCCCCTCCTCCACTCCGTGCGCGGTATTCTGCTCGTCGTGTGCGGTGCCCTGTGCTGTGGGCGCGTCAAGCCTATGTCTGCGTCTTCTATCTTTTCCGGTGTTTTATTGAGGCAGATACATATAGTGTTTTTGCAAACTCAAAAAACAACAAAATGAGATTTGAAAAAGGGAGAGGGAGAAAATAGGAAGTGATTATTATGGAATTTGAAAACAAAAAAACACAACTCCTTCGTTCATCCAAGGCATTGGGTCACCGTCTGTGTGTTTACGTGTGACTATGGGTTTGACTGCTGGCGGGGCTTTTGCTAAGGCCTAGCGCATTCATTGATCTTCTTGATGTAAGTAGAATCGGGGAGAAGTGTTTATGCGATGTGAATGTGCTTGCGGATGTGACGGCACGTACACGCTCACCTATATTCATGCACATACAAACATTGTGTTTGTTTGCCTGTGATTCTGAAATAAAATATAAACCCCTGCATCCTCTCATTCATGGTGTTCATTTTTTTTTTTCTCAAAGATGATAGTGGGCTCTATTTATTCTATTCCAAGATTTTGCTATTTAACTTTAATGCTACATCACTTTTCTCGATGGCGTTTACATCTTTTTGTTTGTATTTATTTGTAAAAACTAAAATGAATATAAAAAAAACAAAAAATGAAATGAAATGGAATGTATATAAATCCCCAAAAAAGAGGAAGATGAAATGGAAATAAGAACTGAATATGAAAAAATGGCATTTGAATTCTAAAAGTGAAAAACAAGAAAATGATACAGCAGTTTCTGCATGAATAAATTTATACATGTACATACACATAAGCATAAGCATGTGGCACATAAGCACAAGCACATACATAACACACACAAACATTATCGAAGCTGATCAGCAAATT
>BNWK01000572.1 GCA_025998775.1 Alphaproteobacteria bacterium
GAATGTACATTGTGTGCAAGGAAATTTCATCCAGAGTGTAAATTGGAAATGGGTGGTGGAGACGACTTGTTAGGAATGGCTAACCTTTGCATGTGCAACAATGAGGTTAATGAAGTGAAGAATTTACGCAGAGATGTAAATGAGTACCCAATCAAAAATAGTCCGAGTTTGAAATTGTCAAAATTCTAGTTGATCATTTTTTTTTTTTTCGTGGTTCATACACTTTTTATTTCCCTTTTTTTTGTTTCTTTCTTTTGTTTATTGAAAAAAGATTGATTAAAAAGGTTGGTTTGATTGAAGTGTGTGTGAATGAAAGAGAGACACTGGGCCTTCGCGATGCTTCGGCAAGACTATTGCGTGTATGTCTGTCTGATTGTGTGTGCGTGTGTGCGTGTGCACGGTATACTTATGAGTGGTGTGTCCGTATGTTTGTGAGTATATGTTGTGGGTGTTGATGCTGCACCTGATCTGTCTGCCAATTTTTCCTCTTTCCTTTTTACATTTTCATTTTCACCCCCAGTGCCTCTGGTGCGCCAATGTACCCCTTCGCCATTGTTTTTTCTTCTCTTTTCTTTTGTCTTCTCTTCATCTTCTTTCCCCTCCTCCACTAGACTTGCAGTGTGCGTGTGTGCGGGTGCATTCATGTGTCCGTGTGCGTGTATGTGCGTGTGTATGTAAATGTATATAGGTGCGTAGGCGTGTGTGTGTATGTGTGTATGCGTATGTGTGCGTACGTGCATGTATGTATGAGTGTATAGGATCGTGTGTATAGGGGTGCCCGTTTTCTTTTTTTGTATAGGTGTTTCATGTGTGTGTACAGTGTGTATAGCGTGTATGCGTAAGTGCATTTTTGTGTTTGTATGTGTTTTTCGTTTTTACTTCATTCTCTCCCAGACGGCAGTCTCTAAGCCGCATACTTTTACGCTTTCCTTCTTTTCCCCATCCTTTCTTTCACTCCCCCTCACTCTATTCCTCACCTTCCCACTCTCCATCAACGTTCCTCCTCCGTTTAACTTCCCTCTTCCCCTCCCCGTGCTTTTTTACCCCTCTTCCTCCTCCTCCTCATTTCCTGATTTTTTTTTCTCTT
>BNWK01000573.1 GCA_025998775.1 Alphaproteobacteria bacterium
TTTTTAAAACTTTTTGAAAGGAAACTATTTCTTTGATACTTTCTAACTGAACACACATTATGTCTCTTCGACTTTTAGCTGTGTCAAGTGAATGGCCCGCGCAGGGGGATGACACAGGCACCATTTGCTCTCAATAAAGATCATACAATAAAAAACAGAGAAATAAAGAAGAAGAAATGTAAAAAAAAAGAAATTAAGTGACATGATCAAAAATTACTGAAAAATAAATTAACGATTGAGCAATGTACAACCAGACAAAAAGCCATCACCAATACTCGTCACTGAGTTGGGAATTGTTGGAGGATTTGTAAGTGCTGTGCAATAAGACAGAAAGTAATTGCCAATTCTCGTGACCGAGTCAGGAATTGTTGGAGTTGTTGTCAGGGACGTGCAATAAGATAGAAAAAAATCGCCAATAATTATGACTGAGTTAGGAATTGTTGGAGATATAGTCAATGACGTGCAACCAGACAGAAAGTGAATGTCAATGCTTGTGACTGAGTTGGGAATTGCTGGAGGAGTTGCAAGTGATCTGCAGCTATGCAGAAAGTAATCGCCAATTCTTGTGACCGAGTTGGGAGTCCTTGGAGGTGTTGTCAGCGACGTGCAATAAGACAGAAAGTAATCGCCAATTCTCGTGACTGAGTCGGGAATCCTTGGAGGCGTTGTTAGTGACGTGAATCCATACAGAAAGACTCCGCCAATGTTTTTCAACATAAACATTTGAAATTCAAACTTAATTATCTCTTCTTTACTTACTACCACAAGCTCGTCATTCTTCATGTTATCATACAATTCAACCACAAGATTTTTATCACACACTTTTATTATATCATCATCATGTTTACCATAAGCAAATTTTCCATTTCTCAAAACAACTCTGAACGAATAGTTATCTTTTTTGGATAATTCAAATAAATAATGACTTTTCCAACGATATGTTTCATCACACAACCCAACGATAACTCTTACTTTCTGCTTTCTGTTAATATTACAATAATGCAACAATCGCAGTACTATGTCTCGCTTCATATCTAAAAAGCAAAAGTCAAACGTACGTGATTTTTCACACATCACGGAATTAGGA
>BNWK01000574.1 GCA_025998775.1 Alphaproteobacteria bacterium
GTGGTAAGGGAAAGAAGTGGGCAAATCCGCTTTACATGCGCATCGGTCCACTTGCGTATCCACCCGCAGCTCCTGTTCCTCCTCTTTCTTCTCCTTCTTATTCTCTTTCTTCTTCTGCGTCCTCCTTCTCTTCCTCCTCCCTTTCTTCTTCTTCTTCTTCTTCCTCATCTTCATCCCCATCTGCGGTACCGTCGCTCGGTGCACACCCTGGACACTGCCGCTGGAGACCCCCTATGCTTATGTTCGGAGAAGCAGAGCCAGGTGTGATGGCTATGGGTCTCCCGCTCCCACCGGGCCTGCGCGCTCGCATGGCACGCTGGCAGCGGCACCTCCCGGAGGGGGGTGTCAAACCTGAAGACGTCGGCTGGCAGGGGTATACGTATGGGCAGATGCGCAGGAGGCAGAGTGAACTCCGGGACCAGGGGTACAAAATAGTGCGTGGAGAAGCAGAAGACAGTGTGAAGGAAGTGATGACGATGGAGGATGGGGGGGATTTGTTGGGGTGGTTTCGTAAGGTGAATAAGAAGGAAAGACAGGAGGAAGATGCACCGGAAGGATCTCGTGTACCAGATCAGTATGTGCAGGAGTGGAAGGACGAGGAGGAGTTCGATGCACTTGGTCAGTCGCATCCAGACCATGAGATCATGTTCTACTTCTGGACTGAGTGCCTCGAAGACCACCCTCCGCCTATTCAGTTGCCCCGTATTTTCCCCTTGGTGGTGGAGCACCCACTGAGAAAGCATTACTTGAAACCTCCACCGTTCCCTCCTTACACTTACATCACCAGCGCTGCGGAGTCTGATGCGTGGTACGAGGTAGTCACCAGAACCTCCCACATGCTGCGCGCTTGGTGCCGCGTCACACCCCCTCCTTGCTTCGCTTTCCTCTTCTTCCTGGTGCGCATCAATGAGGGTACTCTTATCGAGACGGAGGAAGTGTTTGTGACCCCGTATCGCGAGCTGCTCCGAACGGAAGACGGGAAGGATTTGCAGAACCCCGATCAGATGATGGAGTGGATACTGAAGAACTGGCGGTTGGAAAATGCACCGGGGAGCCAGTTGATATGTCATGCGGGGCGTGTACT
>BNWK01000575.1 GCA_025998775.1 Alphaproteobacteria bacterium
ATCTGAAGGACATTGTCAAGGAAAGAGCAGATATGAACAAGGAAAAGGAAAAGTTGCAGAAGGAGAGGGATGAAGCCCACAGCGCACTTGAGAGCATCAATGGTATAATTCAAGAGCGTGCGGAACTGGGTGTGGTGGTTGGGCTGCTGGGAACAGAGAACAGCGAGCTGAAAGAACGAGTTGAAGAGCAGAGCAGTGAAATGAGGCATGATTGTGATGAGTTCAACGAACTGAAGGTAAAAGCTGATCAGCTGGAGCGGGAAGTTGAATCACAGGCAGAGTGGAGGAGGGAGAATAAGAAGATCTGGGATGCGAAATATCTCGAGGAAGTGAAGGAAAAGGCGGAGAAGAAAAAGCTGTTGGACGAAAATAAGAAGATGCACGAGGAGATCAAAAAGATGCGGGCGGAAAATGCTACGCTCCGAGCGAAGTACATTCTGGACGAAAACCGGGACCTTCGGGCTAAGCTGGAAAGAACTCAGAGCGATGTGTTATTAGAGGACAACAGGAACATGCGGGCAGAACTGGCAAATTTGCGAGGTGAGCTTGAGCGTAGCAGGCGCACATCGGACGACTACGGAATTCGGGCGGAGCTGCGGGATATTCGTGCTGAGCTCGCTTCGATAAAGCGGGCTTCCGTGCCGAGCACGCGCGCTCCACAACCGTACGGAGGCGGAGAGGAACATGGTTTGTATTTATTGTGTGTGTGTGTGTGTGTGTGTGTGTGTGTGTATTTATTTTTATTTTCTGAGATGAAGGCCCGTCGTTTGAGAAGCTTCTTAGCCTCTCGCCGTCAGAACACACGCCGCCGCCAGCGGGATTCGTGCCTCCAGCGGGATTCGCTCAGTACCAACCGCGTGGTACATCCGCCGGGGCAGGAGCGGGCTCTTCTTCTCCGTCAGTGAGGCTGTCTCCCTCTGCTACCTCGTTCCAGCCGTCCGGCAGAAGCCTGACGCCTGCTGGAACGCTGGACCCTGTGCCACTGTTCACGTCTCCGTCGCGTGCTGGAGCTGGGGCTGTAGGTGCTGGAGCTGGGGCTGGCAGTCTTCTTCCTCCTCCTCCTGACGGACCCTTCCAC
>BNWK01000576.1 GCA_025998775.1 Alphaproteobacteria bacterium
TTTCTTTCTCTCCTTCTTTCTCTCTTTCTCTTTCTCTTTTTCTCTGTGTGTCTAAATTATGACGGTATCTATCGTAAGTGGAATCCCTAGACCACCGAACATGATAGTTTAAAGACATATTCATTAGATTTTCTTACTTTTCTTATTTTCCAATTCTCCTTCATTTTCCCCTTCTCTGCAACCACTCCTTCTATAATACACAGGCCAAGCCTCTGTCCAACCACTTCCTTTTTCTCATGTGCAGCTGTGCATCTGTGTAACCTCAGTTGCGTTTTCAAGCCTTTTTTTCTTCCTTCCGTCTGTTGCCTTCATCAAATGCACGCACACATACACACGCACACACATGCAGATATATGCACACACACAAGTGGACATGGACACCCACGTTCACTCCTTGCCCTCTGTACACCCGCACAGATTACGCAGGAAGAAGCCCTGCATCATCCTGCCCTCCACCCTCCTGTCTTCCTCGTTGATTTCAGCTTGTCTTCAGTGTATCTAGCCTGTAATTCCCCACTTCTGCCTTCCTCCCCCTCCTCCTCATATGCTGTCTCAGCCATCTTGTCCACTATTGCGAAGTTGATCAAGAATTCGATGCTCAGCATCTCATTCGCCCACAGATGTGCCTTCAGCAACAACACCGTTTTCGGTCCTTTCGCTTTCTGTTTGTCTTTCTTGTTTTCCTTCTCCTTCTCCTCCTTCTCCTTCTCGTCCTTCTCCTTCTCCTCCTCGTCCTTCTCCTCCTTCTCCTCGTCCTTCTCCTCCTTCTCCTCGTCCTTCTCCTCGTCCTCCTTCCTCTCCTTCATTTCTTTCTCTGGAGATGAGGAATCATCCGACAGGGCGGGGATGAAGCGTAGGAGGATGGGGAGGATGCCTTCCATCTTGCGAGGAAGAGGCGAATCAGCAAAGCAGTGAAAGAGAGCGAGGATCTGGGCCACCCTTTCTTTTATATCGGCTCAAAGGCTGCAGCAGATCAATGTAATGACGGAGTATGTGTTCAGCGTGGAGGCGGAGGAGGCCTTTGCAGAGCTTCTTCAGGAGGAGCTAGAGGAGGGGATAGTGATACAGATTCGTTTC
>BNWK01000577.1 GCA_025998775.1 Alphaproteobacteria bacterium
CTTCAGTAACATCATCAATGTTGCAATCAATGTTCAAATCTTCGAGATTATTAATCATATCATCTAGGTGTTTATCAACAGTAACATCTGTGTTCTCCTCCCAATCTCTCTTGGGTCGTTTTAATGAAATCTGAATGTAAATCAATAAAATTAAAACGAATGCAGAACAAACAGAGAGTTTGGACATCGACTTACTGACATCATAAAAACAAAACGAGCACAAGCCATAAAATTTCTCGCTTCTGCAACCTTTAGCACACTTTTTGAAATCACTGGATGAATTCTGGGTTGTATTTCCTTCCATTGTTGAGCTTATAAAGAAATTCTTAGTAAGTCAAAAGTGGATACTTTACTAAGGAAGATTAGTGTTTGATGACAAGTGGATTAGTGTTTGATATAAGAAGTGAAAATCATTGGTGTATCGATGGTTCGTAGGTTTCTTGGTAAAACGAGTGAAAATCAGGGTAAATCTACAGAGATACCCGAACGTGACCTATGTATTACTACTTACGGAGCGGTACGTACGAATACCATTTTCCACTATGTCCCTTAATTTAAAACTGACCCATTTTATCTTTATATAGAACAGTAGATTTTTCACAAGTGGTTGCCCGGCGCTTCGCGCCGGGTTCTATTCCCAGATTTAGTTATTAAGCAGAGGAGCTTAAAATGAATGAAATGAAAAGAACTAAATGATGAAGCGCAGGGGAAAAAAAAAAAGGAATAGGAAGAGAAAAGAAAAAGTGATGTGAGGCTACTAATCGGAGGATACAGAGGTAGAGGGAATACAGAGATATGTATGCGCGCATGCATATAAGAGAGAGGGGAGAGAGAGAGTGAGAGAGGGGTACATGAATACACACACATACGTATGCATGTACGCACATATGCCCAGTTCCAACAGAGGAAGAGAATTTGGTAGCAATGCGGGTGGGGATGGGGGCGTAAGCGGAGGCAGGATTGGCGGTGGTAGACTTGGTGATGATGGCGGTGGTAGACTTGGTGAAGGATGGGGAAGAAGAGGAAGAAGGAAGGGGTTGGTAGTGAAAGGGAGAAGAGGGAGACTGGGAAGAGG
>BNWK01000578.1 GCA_025998775.1 Alphaproteobacteria bacterium
CGTTGGATTGTCAGGTGTTATCAGAAACATGTCATTATATTTTTGCCTATATTCGTCGATGCTATGCGCTAGTAATTTCGTGTAAAATGGTGGAACAATGACTCTTTTTATTGCTGGATACGGGTGTAGTAAATCAACGATACAATTCCCGCCTTCGTATTTTACAAACGTTGCTAATTCATCAAAATTCCTCCTTCTTTTCTGAAATCTGTATGCCGTTTTTCCAATTAGTGGCAAGTGAACGAGTAGTATGCATCCAGGCTCATACGTCAGCATTCCATTCATTAGCCGAGCGTGATCGACTTCTTTAACTTTCTCCTCGCATTGTTTCATGTACGCTACTTCCAACCGGAAATCTGCTTGTACTTCTGCAGGTGTGTACTTGTTGTTGAAAGCCGAAAGCACCGTGTTATTGTATATTCGTACGACTTTATCCATCAAACTAACATCACCGAACGCAGCAGGGTTATACTGCGAAACTCTTCCTATTAAATTCCTAATAGTTCTTATCACTGAATCTATTTCCTTGTAGCTGTATTTCATTTGATATCCCCTGACTTCTGTAGGTTTTCTAAAGTAAAAATCAGCTCTAATCTCAGGTGCACGAGCTCTGAACATTCGAGGAAGTGATGCAAAACCTCTCTGCCCATCGCCTTTGAAGTGTATTTCTTCACCGTCTTTCGCAAATATATCACACAATTGTCTTATTGCTCCGAAGATATCATTTTCGGTTTGACGCGGTGTGCATATGACTACTAAGAACCTCGTGTTGACATTCAGTGCAAACAAGTAGTTCCTGATGTTACTGGAGAATGCGTAATCAATCAGCCAACTGTTAAACTTCGGTGAAAAACTCGGTCGAAAGAATTTCTTGAGAGGCTTCAGATTCTTGTCAGGAATGTACGCTTTAACATAATCATCGGGTATAATCTTTTCTTTTTCAAACAACTTAGTTATTACTGGGTTGCGTTTTGCACACTTTATCCTGTTTTTCGACACATATGGAAACAGAATTGGTGGATCAGGTGGCGGTTCAGGAAATAATCTCGGTAAATCCTTACGCTTGCGTTTAGGT
>BNWK01000579.1 GCA_025998775.1 Alphaproteobacteria bacterium
AACGTGATGAAGCAGATAGAGATGAATTAATCAGCTCAAAAATCGTTTGTGGTAAGGATGAACCATTAAGCGATATTTTGTTTCATTGTTGTCCATCTGGCGAAGAAGTGTGTGACATATGGCTGTACATTATTTTTTTCTTTGTTACAGGCTGCAGGGAGAGCAATGGCTAAACTCAATCAAGTAGGTTTTTTTGCAGGGAGTAAGTTGGAAGTGGAGTATTCCAGAAAGCACCAGAATAAAAGAATAAATGCAGCTCATGCCTCGTCATGTCAATACCCATCGCCATTTTCCAACTTTCCCACTCAAGCACGGGAAGGATACGTATGTAATGGAGTTAATGGAGTGAATAATAGAGGATATGGAGGTTACGTAGGATATGGGGAACATGTGAATAATGGAGGCTATGGAGGATATGGAAGCTGTGGAGTATACATTGGATTCAATGGAGTTATTGGGCAGAGTGGATTTGGGTATAAGGGATATCCTCCAAATTTTACCAATTTTCCCTATCCTCCTTCTCCTTATCCTCCTTCTCCTTATCCTCCTTCTCCTTATCCTCCTTCTCCTTATCCTCCTTCTCCTTATCCTCCTTTTCCTTATCCTCCTGTTCCTCAGTACACATCCACAAATTCAACTCCTTCAAGTTTACCTGATTCTGCCCATACTACTTCTTCTTCTCCACCAGTTCCTCAGTGCACATCTACGAATTCACATCCTTCCACACCATATGCCTCTACGTATTCTGATTTTTCCACAGCTTGTCTTCCTTCTACTTCATCTACTGCTTCTACTTCTTCTCTTCTCCCTCCCAACGGTTTCCCATATTCTCGTGTTTTCTTTGCTCCTCCGCCTCCCCCTCCCTCTTCTCCTACTCCTGAGTCTCTTCCTACTCATCAGCAAACATCTACCACTACTCCTTCCTCTTCTGCCTCTACTTCTTCTTCTGCCTCTTCTTCTTCTTCTTCTTCTTCTTCTTCTTCTTCTTCTTCTTCTTCTTCTTCTTCTTCTTCTTCTTCTTCTTCTTCTTCTTCTTCTTCTTCTTCTTCTTCTTCTTCTTCTTCTTCTTCTTCT
>BNWK01000580.1 GCA_025998775.1 Alphaproteobacteria bacterium
TCTCGATTTGCTTTAATCTTCTTTCAAATGTACCCGTTGCATGTTTGCCATCTCATGTCCTGGTCTTTTTGTCTTCCTTTCCAGGGTGTTTTTTTATGGGCGGTACAAATCGCATACGGAGAAACAGACTCAAGCTCTGTGATCGGTTAGCTCTCTCTACTGTATTTCTCTCTCTCTCCCTCTGCTGTCTTATACGTGTCTGTATTGTCTGTCTGTATGTCAGTGTTGTGTGTTTTTGGCTGCGATATGCCTTTCTGCCATTTGTAGTGTCTGTCTGCTGTCTCTGTCGATATTGTCTGTGTGAGGTGACTGTGTTTGCTTACCTTTCCTTCTTTTTCATTCCATATTCCCTTCCATTCTAGCAGTTTCTCTTTCCCTTCCTATTCTTGTCTAAATCCCTTCATTTTTCTCCTCACAATCTACCTTCCCTTCTCCCTCACAGACATCGGTGCTGCACCTGCCGACATGCTCAGTCAGTGCGACACTACCTATCTCGGTTCGGATGATGCAGCAGGTTGTGTGTCCTTTTGTGCTGTGTTTCCTCTGTCGTATCGTGTCTTTCCTTTTCCCGCTGCATTACTGCGAATTCTCTTTATCTGCTCATTGCTTTTTGGGAACAGCGTCGTTTAGCTTCTGGGGGGACACCAATGGCACACTCGCATCATACCTGTGCTGTGTGGAAGGCAGCGATGAAATCCCTGTACCGGAGGCAGAGGTAGCTGACGGATCATTGGTTGCCATAGGTTTCTTTCTTCTCTTGACATGTCATATTGAGGAATATTCTGTACCTTTTTTTTAAACAGAGGCGAACGCACACACCAGGACCTTGTGCTTCTTTGTGAACGGCACCAGAGTGCCCCATGCGATTGCCGGCATGCGCTTCCCAATACATCTCGGGGTGTGTGTGTTTTGGAGGATGCTGATTTTATTAGTCTCTTGTAAATTCAGTCTTGATAAAGAGCAGGTGCTTTCTGTCCACTTGTCTCATTCTTGGTCCGAATTTGTGCAGGAATCGGGAATCGACGAACCCTCCTTCACTATGGTGTCTTTCCGCCGCCTCCCTTCAGACACGCC
>BNWK01000581.1 GCA_025998775.1 Alphaproteobacteria bacterium
GATGCCATCAACATATTCAAGTCGACGAAAAATAAACCATTGTTAGACTTACTTCACCAAAATAGACAACCAAAAATAACATACTTTCTATGCATGCAAGATGGGTTTGCTGTACCTCCGCAAGTGAAGAGAAACCTTGATACTTGCATCTTATTTGGAGGATTTAACGACTCCCAAATGCTTAACATGCTGCTCCGACAGTTGAACTCATCATCAGTTGATAACAACAGACTGGGGCAGATATACAGAGGACTGACAACTCGTGAAGGTTTAATCTTTGATAATTTACCAGATGGAACAGTGGTGAAGGTGCTTGAAGCTTAGACTATATGCAATAATCGAGGCTAATGTTATACTGTTTCTGCAAGATAACTTTATAGTTCGAAGTTGTGAAATCTCTGGTTTTGTTGAGTATAATGGCAGTAATTTTGTAGTACAGTGGGTTCTTGAACGAGCATTTATAACAGGAGACCTGTATGACGTCCTTGTCAATCTCCACTTCTGTAACTTCTGGTTCTAAGCATTTTATAATATTAATCAGATGCTGTTCCCTCATTACGATATTTTTTCCTCGATCTGTTATATTACATATTAATTCGTAATCGTTGAGCAGTAACTCTGTTTGGTACTCAATAAGTAAATCTTTGAATTTCTCGATTATGGCTGTTGATGGAGACGCTAAGGGCTCTGCAGTTGGACTCTTCGGAGAGCATGCCTCACCTTTGATAGACTTCGGTGTCAACACTAACGGGGACAATGACTTTTCAGTTTCGAAGGGTTTGCATGAAGTAGGTCTTGGCGATGTTGGTAGTTCAAGAAAGTTATTGACAACAATGGAGTTTGTATTCGTGCTTGTATTATCGAGTTTGGTTGACTTATGTTTCTGAAGTTTTAATTCAAGACTTGGGGCAAGACTGCTTAGACTCATGTTTTAGTTAGAATAAAAATACACCTTAGGGGTTAACAATTATACCAGCTTTGAGTTCAGCCTAATTCTTCTGATCTCTTTCTCTTCATTCAACTCATTAATTTTATCCATCTCTGATCTTCTAATCTCTTCTTCTTCCTTCAA
>BNWK01000582.1 GCA_025998775.1 Alphaproteobacteria bacterium
CTTTCAGTTAAAGTTAGCGATAAGGAATTCAAGGCTATTAACCGTACTGAAATCGGATTTCATGGAGAATGGAATTACATCATTGCACCAACGCCAAAAGTTTAAGTTATTTTTACACTGATCCTTAGTCATTTGCATATGCTCCTTTTTGTTTTGTTTTTGCTCGTTCGTTTTTTTCAAATTATCGTTAATTACTTGCATCTTCGGCCTCCGATTTTTCGCCATCAAATTCTGCTAAAAACCCGCACATTTAGCTTCGCTGATCTTCGATTCAAGAAAATCTCCGATCGTGAGCTCGCCTATATGTTTATTGTTCTGATGCTTCATACTTACGAAATTGAATGCCGCACGGGCGTTTATGATAAATGCCTGTGGTGCAACCACTCTCGATACAAAGTGCCGCGCGATTTTCCGGTAATTTTTGATGTTTCCGTGATGGAATGATTCGTCAGTAATTTGCAAAGCGTCTTATAATGACTCTGCAAATAATCCATCAAGCAATTAAGCTCGGCGCAATGATCCTTCATCACATTTTCATCAAAATTATCGTTTTCGGCGTATTCTTTGAAACCGACAAATGGCCCACGTTTTGCACATGAAAAAGATCGCAATAAATTTGCCGCGCATCGTGCCAACACTTTTCTGATGTAATGCTCAAATTCACCAAGCTTTTCATCAAAATTATGCAGACACTTTATAGCTTCGCACATCAACTCCTGCTCTATGTCCTCAATTTCCATGGAGCGAAGTATGTTTGTGCGCTTTAGATTTCTTGCGAAAATCCGCACATTCAAAACTACTCTTTCGTCTATACCGTCGTATCGATTCATTCGACCAAACCCTAAAACCGATACCAGTATGGAACAGATGAAAGAGAAAGTCGGTAACATGAAAAATGAATCTGGTAACATTTCTCCCAAAACGCCAATTGAAAAATAAGGTTTTTTTTTTGGTTTTCGGTAACATCAAAAAAAATAAAGTCACATCCACCAAAAATTACCCTAAAATCAGCGCTACCTTTTCCCCCAAATAGTATCCAATCGAAGGTTCGAATTTGATGACTTCGCTGT
>BNWK01000583.1 GCA_025998775.1 Alphaproteobacteria bacterium
CGTATTATTACGGATATCATGCACAATTTTTGCACTGGAGGTTGAACAAGATTAGGTCTGATTTTTTGAAAGATGGGCTGGAGATTGATTTTGATAAAACGTTGAAGGCTTGGCAATGCCCTGGTTTCTCAACTCCTTTTGAACTTTTTAAGCCTACTGCAAGCATTTAATTTATGGAGGGAATTTTGAAAGCGTACATAAGATTTGAAAACGGAAAACAACTGGAGGTTGCGACACTGATATCCAAACCATCGGAGGACGGCTGGAAAGTTGCTCCAGCAAACTTCGATTTCTCGAAACAATATAGGCTTGTTTCAGGAAAAATCGAGGAAGTTTCAGCCGATGAGTTGGCAGCAATGCGTTTGGCTGAAACAAAAGCGATGGTAACGACTGAAATATCAATGCTCGTCGACAACGCCAGAAGCAAATACATAGGATGCTCACCAGCGAAGCAAAAATGCTACGAGCTACAAGAAAAGGCTGTTCTTTCAGCACTTGAGGACGCTGAGTCACCACAGAGTTCTCTAATCCAACCACTAGCGGAAGTTAGAAACATAACCGTTTCGGAAATGGCACAGCTGATTTTAGCTAAAGCTCAGGTTGCAAATCAGAAAATTATTTGGGCAGAAGCAATCGAAGACAATTACAAATTATTGATAGAAAATGCTGAAACTATAGAGCAAATCGACCAATTGCTATTGGAAATATCAACAACACTAAAAACGGGGGGAAATTAAACATGCCAGAAAATTTTTTACATGGAGTATCTGTAATTGAAGTCGATAGTGGACCACGTTCGATTCGCGGAACGTCATCGTCAGTCATTGGAATTGTTGGAACGGCAGAAAACGCTGACGCTGAGGCGTTTCCGTTGAATAAACCAGTTCTCATTAGTGGAAGCCTAACGGAGGCCGCAAAGCTTGGAATTTCAGGGACTTTGCCATCTGCAATCAATGGTATTTTTGCTCAGGGCGGAGCAAATATTGTTGTAATTCGAGTTGCTGAAGGCACCGGAGAAACAGCAGATGCAGACACAATTGCAAATGTAATTGGCGCTGTAAATGCAG
>BNWK01000584.1 GCA_025998775.1 Alphaproteobacteria bacterium
ATGATCAAGAGCGTTGCGACAGACACAGACTCCGAAATGTCGGGCAAGCACAGCGGCACGTGTAAGCGCCTCGTCGACATGAACCATTCCATACACGTCATCATGAGCGCCTTGCATCTCTTGGACTTAACGAATAAGCAAGTGCTGCCGAATTTGAAGAAGGGGCTGGAAAAGAAGAAAAAGGAGGCGAGGGAGGGAAAAGCGGCACAGGCTGAGCAGTATGATGTTGAGGAGGATTACGAAGAAGTGGAGGAGATGAGGAGGCGGGAGGGTGGAGAAGATGAAAGCGAGAGTGAAGGGCCTGCGGAGACGGCTGCTGCACCAGCAAAAGCGACTCGAAAAGGAGGGAAAAAGGAGGGAACAGGAGAAGGAGTGGGTGGAAAGAAGCAGAAGCACGAGCAAATTTTCAATCTGCTGATGCGATTCTGGGAGCCAGATATTAGATGGGCCGAAGAGAAGGAGTTAGTGAAAGTGAAGGTGAGTGAAGCGCAGGTGATGGTAAAGGAGGATGAGGATGAGGAAGGGGGAAAAGAGAAAGAGAAAGAGAAGGAGAAAGAGAAGGTGAAGGAGAAGGAGAAGGAAAAACGAAAGGGAAAAGGCGAGGGAGTGAATAAAGGATCAGGTCGAGTTAGTCCGTCTACTGGGTCTTCCTCTCCTTCTCTTTCTGTGTCTACTTCTTTATCGCCCTCTCTATTGGCTTCAGCGGCCGCTTCTGCCACCTCTTCTACCACGCCGTCTACTTCCTCATCCTCCTCTTCCCCCCCCACGGGTGGAGCTGGCGGAGAGAAAGAAGGCGGGGATGATAATAATAGCAGTGTGGTCAAACCAGCAAAGGCGATGCCCGCCCAGTTCTATCCTAGCGCAACCTTGGTGAAGCGAGCCGTTGCCCACTCGGCGCGGAAGGGCGAATACCTCCAGCAGGACAGCCCCCCTTGCTCTCCTTCCCAAGAACACTTCATATCATCTTCGTCCACCTCTTCGTCTTCCTTTTCTTACGTCAGTTCTATCTCTCCTGCAGGGGCTCTACCTCCTGTACTGCATAATCAGTCACGTGGACCATCTCCTG
>BNWK01000585.1 GCA_025998775.1 Alphaproteobacteria bacterium
CAACCCCACCGATATCCTTTATGCGTTTTATCGTCGAAGCTTTGTGGCTCCTTTTTACTTCCTCCAGATTGAATGAATCATTGCCCAATAGGCGATAAATCGCTTTTGATTCAGAACGATTTTCACTGCTCATATATATCGATTTCTCTGGATTCTTGCTTAGCGTCTTCATCGTTTTTACAAAACGAGCTTCCAATTGCTTTGAATTAAAATCTAGATCCTCAAACTCTTCCAACATAATTACACCACTAAAATTTCAACATATTTATCATCTATTTAATGGTGGGTCAAGTTTAGGCTTTTACCCCGATGCCTGGGGAGACGGAATTTAACCGCCACAAAATCACAGTTACGCCGAAGCGATGGCTGCTTCAGCTACGGATCGCACAAGCGCAATGTTGGCCAACAGTGGAGAAATTACTCCTCCCTGTGGTGTTCCTGCGACCGTTTTGTAGAATACGTAGCCTTCCATAACTCCATCTCTCAGCCATCTCTTGATTACTCGTCGTAATTTCGGAAATGTGTTGAGTTTGTTTAGCAATGCAATATGATCTATATTGTCAAAACAACCTTTTATGTCAGCGTCCAGCACGTAGGCCTTCTTCAGACAGATTGCGTTGAATATAGCTTGTATCGCATCCTGACATGATCTTGCCTGACTGAAACCGTAAGAGTTCGGCGCAAACTTTGCCTCCCACTCAGGTTCTAGAGCCAGCTTTACGAGAGCTTGTTTCGCTCGATCTGTCATCGTAGGTATTCCTAGCGGACGTTTCTCCATTTTCCCAGGTTTGGGAATCCAGACGCGTCTCACCGGTTTGCTTTTCTCGTTCAAGTTCAACTCATTGGCTAATTTCAGCCGCTGAGTTGGACTAAGCGATTTCACGCCGTCAATGCCGGCAGTTTTCTTGCCTTTATTGACCTGCGTTACTCTTCTGACAGCGAGCAATTTTGCACTCTTCGATTTCAGGAGCAATTTCTGAAGACGTTTTACTTTCTTCCAGTTGTTGCTCTTGGAGGCTCGATATATTCGCTTTTGCAACTTAAAGACGTTCCGTTCCAGCTTGC
>BNWK01000586.1 GCA_025998775.1 Alphaproteobacteria bacterium
AATCTTTATTGGAGCTCTTTATCGGCGTATATGTTCTGATGGGAATTTGGTAACCATCCGGTGCCGTAACAGTCGAAGCTTTTACTTCTTTTTCTCCTCTTCGGTTTTTGCTGGATCGTTCTCTTCCTCCTCATGTGATGATTCAGATGTGTTTTCATCTTCTGCGCAATCCAAGACAATATCTTCAATTATTATCTCTGACTCGTATTCACTTTCTTCTTCCTTCTTTTCCTCCTCTTCTGTTTTTGCTGGAACGTTCTCTTCCTCCTCATGCGATGATTTTGTTGAATTTGAATCTCCTTCTTGTTTTTTTGCATGACCACAATGAGCACACACACATGGCTTCTTTCCATGACCACAATGAGCACACACACATGGCTTCTTTCCATGTCCACAATGTGTACATACACCAGATGAAGTTGTCGATGGAGCTGCAAAAAGGTGTTCGGTGAAGATACCGAACGAAATGCATATCAAAGGTAGTACATAGCAATGCATGCGTCACCCTATAGAATGAACTCAGATACAGCTGTTTTCAGATATTCTTTCTAAACTGCTGAACATAGTATTAACTATAGAATTATTACATAAAATGGTTTAGTTTTTGTTAAATTTATTGTTTTATAAGCAACTAATAATCAAATAATGCTTTTTCGGTTCGATGCATCATTTGAGCGAGCCAAGATCCTTGCTGGCCTTTTTAGCAAAGGTTCCAGATGGATAATCTCTAATTATTTTCTCCAGAGTAGATTTCTGCTCCTGTTTTCTCTTCAGATTACTGAAACACAACGACAAGTTATACAATCCTTCCTCAGCTTTCTTTCCCTGAGGATTTTTCTTATAACTCTCCATATATTTTAGAGCAGCTTCCTCGTAATTGCCTTGTTTCCTGTAAAAATTCCCGATGTGAAATAGCACCATGCCACAATAGATGCTAGTTGGATTTTTCTTTAGAAAAGCGTTCAGCAGACAAATTGCTTCTTTAACTTTTCCGCTTTCGGCCATTTTTTCCGCAATTTTTATGACTTCTTCCGGAGGTTTTCCGACGATCTCCATAGCTGCCTT
>BNWK01000587.1 GCA_025998775.1 Alphaproteobacteria bacterium
GGTATTATTTTGTGTAGAGGTTGACGAGATGTTAAGTTTTGAAAGGGTATTGAAGAATGAAGTCTCTGACGGGGCTGAGTAGAGAGGAATTTGAAGTGTTGTTGCCGACATTTGAGCGAGTATGGAAAGAAAACTTAGCGTCCAAAGAACGTCAGAGAGCGGTAGGAGGAGGCCTTATGTGGTTACCATAGGTTCGTTTTGTGTTTACTTTTTTATGGTCGTAGTTTTTCCAATGGCCTTACCCTTTTTCCTAGCATTACCGTTATTCCCGGCTTTGGCGATTTTTTTGGCGTGAGCTTGTTTTACGGTGTTAGCATGTTTCCTGTCTTTAGTTTTTTGCATGAGATGAGGCTTAGCGCCGTCCTTAGCTTTTTTCTCAGCTTCATACTTTAATATACCAGCAGCTTTAGGACCTAGTTCATCAGGGTTTCCCACGCCAGCTTTATTCTCAAGATAAGCAATTGCACCAAGAACCTGGGGATATTTCATGTTGTAAGCAGTATGTGGTTCTAGCACACTATGCGCTAAGGCTTTACGGACTCCAGGAATATTCAGCAAGACTAAAGAAGCATCAAGCGATGCAGGATTTTTTTTCAGAACAGCATAACTCGCGCTAGCGGTGTCATCGTCGCAAGCATTCAAAGCAGCTTGTAGTCCATTAGCGTCAACCTTTTCAACATCAGCAAGAGCACTACGAAAACTACGGTCGCTTACCAAAGCACAGAAAGTATTACGATATACAGGGTATTTTTTCAGCGTAGCA
Organism: Alphaproteobacteria bacterium; assembly: GCA_025998775.1. GTDB lineage: Bacteria > Pseudomonadota > Alphaproteobacteria > UBA3830 > UBA3830 > BNWE01. The sequence continues at coordinate 764 of BNWK01000587.1, forward strand.
TAAGCAATTTTGCCTCTGGCATGGTTTTTCAAAAGTTCAAAAAATTTGGCCAGCACACTTAAAGCCACCGGAGTGGCCGGCTTAACCGGTGACGTCTTTCCACTAGCCACGAGTTTTGGTGTCACAGGTGCCTCAATTTGCGAGTTCTTATCTTTAGCTCCTGCGTGTTTTGCTCCAGGCACTTTGTTAATCGCGGCGGCATTTCCAACTGCACCAATCATCGCACCTGCGGTCAACACAGAACACAATAGCTTATTAATTACTTTACTCATAATTTTCTCTCCAAAATAAAGAATCGTA
>BNWK01000588.1 GCA_025998775.1 Alphaproteobacteria bacterium
TCTTTAGCGCTAAAAACAGTATTGCCAGCGCATCGCTTTCGTTATCATCAACTGGTGTAAACCCTTGCGATTTTGCAAACGCGATCATTTCTTCCTTGCTTGCATTGCCTTTTCCGGTCGCAAACTTCTTTATTGTGCATACCGGAATCCCGGTGCATTTGACTGCAAGCTCCTCACACACAGCAGCAAGCATGTACATGAATCCACCAAAGCAATGTGCTGCGTCTGTTCCTTTGTGTCCATGAACCCTTTCGAAAAACAACATACATATATTGTGTTCCTCGATCATTCGAATCAGCCAACGGCGGAAATCCAGGAAACGCAAACCAAACGCCTTCTTATTGTGCTGGAGTTTCTTCGTTCCGCTGATAATCGATCCATCTTTCCAAATGGCGAATCCACATTTTGTTCCAAGATCCAATGCCAAAATATTCATTTCCAATTACCATATGCTCTCATAAATATCTATTCAGTGTTAGCAGGATTCTGTCTAAAGCCACACGCAAACATAAACCTTAATATTCAGTTAATTTTTATTAATATTTTGATAACATTTGTCTGTGTTCTCGGCGTTTGCCGATTTTTTGTTTTAATAAATTGGAGGATCTTATGCTTAAAAAAAATATCCCAGAAATCAAAGGAAGATGCGTTATCAAAGCTTGAAGTAGACGCATCGAATCTGCTTCGCACAGCGAAAGAAGTTTGTAAAATCTTCTCGAATCCGCAGAACGCGCAAGCATGCAACGAAGAATTACTTATCGTTTCAATAGTAGAACAAACTGCCTTTGCAAACGGCATTGAAATTATAAGCGGTCGCGCTCACCTGCAACTCGCTATTTTCGAAATTCTTTGCGAGCATTATAAAGAACATTATTTTGAAACTGAAACATCATTTCTGAATACAAAACAAATAATCAAATTATTAATCAAAAATAAGAGACTTCTAATTAATTAGTTGGTGGAGCCAACCAAAAGTAGTATCATGTTTCATATTTCGTTGTGGAGGTAGAAATGGAATGTTGTAAACACTGCGGTTCTAAGAATTTGATAAAGTACGGAAAG
>BNWK01000589.1 GCA_025998775.1 Alphaproteobacteria bacterium
TCCCCGACCCTGTCTGTGTCCCCCTCCTCCACCCTCTCCCTCTCCCTCTCCCAGCGCACGGCACGCGAACGTGACGAGGCCGTCCACTGCACATTCGCGCCGCAGATCAACGCTGTCTCGCACAGGCTGGCTCCGCGAGGGGTGGAGACGCTGTACAGCCAGGAGGTGATGCGGAGGGAGGCGCGCGCGGAGGTGCTGGCGAGGAAGAAGCAGGACGAGCTGCGGAAGGAGTGTCCGTTCAGGCCGAAGGTGTTGGCTGTTTGTGTTTGGCTGTGTATTTGTCTGCTTGTTTGTCTGTTGCTTGGTGTGCATCGGAAGAAGCAGAAGATTAGAGAGGAGGGGCGAGTAACGGTTTGGGGGAAAGGTGTATTGGCTGTTCATTTGTCGGTTTGTGGATTGGTTTGCTTGTTGAAATAGTGGATTGGTTTGCTTGTTGAAATTGTGCGTGTTTTTGGCGAAATGGAAGCAGGATGGAGGGGAGGATGGATTGTGTGTTCAGGACGAAGATTTATTACTTTTTTTTTTTTGCTACTGCCGACGAATGGCAAATGTCTGTTTGAGATTACTTTTCCCTCATCCTAAATCTCTCTCTTCTCTCACTTTTTTATCCCCACAACATATGTAGTCTCTCGCTTTCTTTCTGTATTCATTTTTTATCTTCTTTACCTCTCTCTCGCTCTGCACCTCTACCTTACAATGGATCTCTCTCTCTCTTTCTGCATTTCATTCTCACTGTGTGTCCACGAGATCCTGGGCCTGCGCCCTCTCTGAAGAAATCCGACTCCGCCGCCGAGATCATGTCGCGGTCGTCCTCCTCAGCCATCCTGTACGCCACACTCTCTGGCGACGCCTCTCCTGGGTCGGACTCCGCCTCCTCCTCGTCTTGGTCATCGTCGTCGTCTTCCCAGCTGCCCGAGAGGATTCCGCAGTACAACGACTTTGTGGAGTACCTCGTGCCGAAGCGAATCAGGGACGAGATCATCGACAGGCGGTGTGTGTGTGTGTGTGTGTGTGTGTGTGTGTGTGTGTGTGTGTGTGTGTGTGTGTGTGTGTGTGTGTGTG
>BNWK01000590.1 GCA_025998775.1 Alphaproteobacteria bacterium
TCTCCTTTCCCTCTTTTTCCTTTCCCTCTTTTTCCTGTACAAGCGAAGCGACTCCTCCGCATCCACCATGGCTACCCACACCCTCCGATCCCACACTCCGCTCTCCGTCTTTCGCTTCGCGTATGCGAGAACCGCCCCAAACCTGTCTGCGGGTGAGGGCCGCTCGCTGCACACAAAAAAAGAAAGAAACAAAAAAAAGGGAGAAGGAGGAGAAGGGGGAAGGAAGAAGGAAGAAGGAGGAAGAAGGAAGAAGGAGGGGAAAAAGGAAAGGTAAAATAGGGAAGAAAGGAACATGGGGGTGAGCAGGACAGGACAGCGAGATATACACACACACACAGCCAGACAGACAGACACACACTCACACTTCTTCAGCAGTTGGCAGACGCACAGACACACGCGCCCCCGTGTGTGCTGCAGCCTGTGCATCGTTCGCCTATGTGCACGGTGGAGCGCCCAGCTGGCCCAACTCTCCGTCTTCCCCTTTTCCCTTTCCTTCCTTCCTCCCCCATTTCCTGCTCCTCCCCGCCCATTTAGTAGCATGGGGTTTGCATCCCTACTCTCCCCACTCTTCTCGTTCCTCTTATTCAATTCTCCTGCATCTGTCCCCCTTCCCATTCCCATACCCTGCCTCTCTCCCATTTCCATACCCTGCCTCCCTCCCTCTCCCTCTCCCTCTCCATACGCTATCCTTGCCATCTCATGGCGCAGACCCTGCTCCAGCATAAGAAGCGCCTCCATCCCTTCATGGAACCCGTCCTTCCGATACTCTTCTCCATACAGTCTGTTTCCCCTAGCCCTATCTCCTCCTCTGCCTCCTCTTCCTCCTTCTCCTCCACCTCTACTTCGCCTTCTACTTCCTCCTTTCCCATCACTCCTACCTTTTTTCACTGCGTTCTGGGGAGTGGGGTTTCTGTTGAAGACAGTCTCAACGCGAGAGAGGGCCACCATCGCATGGACAGATAGACGAATGAAAGAGAGGGCCACCATCGCATGGACAGATAGACGAATGAAAGAGAGGGCCACCATCGCATGGACAGATAGACGAATGAAAGAGAGGGCC
>BNWK01000591.1 GCA_025998775.1 Alphaproteobacteria bacterium
GTGTGTGTACATAGTGTGTGTGTGTGTGCGTGTGCATAGTGTGTGTGTGTGTGCGCATAGTGTGTGTGTGTGTGTGCATAGTGTTTATGTACGCATGTGTGTGTATGTGTGCATGGTGTGTGTGTGTGCATAGTGTGTATGTGTGTGTGTTTGTGTGTGCATAGTGTGCGTGCATGCGTGTGTGTGTGTGTGTGCATGTATGTGCATGTGTGTGTGTGCGTGTGTTTGTGTGTGTGTGGATGGTTTTGTGTATGTGGGTTCTTGACATTTCGGAGAAACTCTACAAGGGGAGTCCACTGCGCCAGAAAGGATTTCGGCGACTAAGGTGCCTTTTTTTTTTTTTCCTACAAACACAATACATGAAATTATAATTTTCTTAATATAGTAAAATCTGGTAAAGCATCAAAGTTCATCAAATTAAAGAATTCTCCGAGAGAGTAAAAAGTTATGTATTTATCTTAGTTTCTTAGTAATTTCTTTTGTCGTTTTCTCCATGGGGGAAGAGAGTTTGAATCCGTTGCTTGCGGGGATGGTACGGTTGGCACCTTAGTCGCCGAAATCCTTTCTGGCGCAGCGAAGATGGAAAATGAAATGTCAGGAACCCATGTATATATGTGTGCATGAATGTGGATATGCATGTGTGTGTATGTAAGTATGATTGAAAACGGCAATCAACATTTAATTCCCAAGTAACTGCGTTTGTCAGTGGAATGATAATTGATTTAAGTTGAAAATCTTACACTTCACAATTTTTTCTCACAACTTGTCCTGGAAATCGATGAGATCCCTTTTGGATGTCATTTTCAAGTGGAACAAACGACACACTCTCAACTATTCACCTTAATGGAACCTCACTTCTCACTTCCCACTTCTCTTGTACAGTCTGCAGCACGGTACAGCAGGCGTCTCATCATCTCATCATCCCTTCATTTGTCCTTTCATCATTCCTTCATTTATCCTTTCATCACACACATACACACACTGAGAAATACGCATACACGCACACTGTCATATATGTATATACATACATATATGTACAAATATATATATCTATATATG
>BNWK01000592.1 GCA_025998775.1 Alphaproteobacteria bacterium
AATCTTGAATTTTTCGCCGAAAATCCTGATCCTTTGCTTTGGATTGCGGCTTGATTCCAGTACCAATGCAATTCGAAACAATCGAATCAATGGCATTTGCAGCGTATGGATTTTTGCGAACTATGTCGTGTGATCGTGTCCGCAATGAGCTCAAACTTGAGGCTAGAAGTGTATTGATGGACGAGTTCGACGGATACCAATTGCCAAGCCGTTTTCCATGTCCAGCTCCATCGTATGGTGTCGATGCTTTCTTTTTAAAGAGGTTGGTGAGTGACTCAAATATTTTCATTGGAGCCCCTTTGAAGTGATGATAACGACACGGCGTTTGCTGTTTTTTTCCGGATCTTCCAGACCTGCTTTTATGCGGTTTCGAAAATTCAGTAGATCCTGCAAATCAACACTTGCGTATTGTATGCGAGTGTCTCCGTACCAAACGGAAGTAACCCGTCGGCCAGACTGCAATTCGCTAATTGCTTTTTCGATGGCTTCCAAATTCTGCTTGCTGTACATAATTCATTCCTCTCATATTTGTATATTTGAGATTTGAATGAAAAATGTTCGAGAATTTTGAGATTTATTTCATTTTTTTGTTAGGCGTAGAGAACGAAACCTATTCCCGCTCGGGAAGATTATGTCAATTATTCGGTTTTTTCTAAAAAATATTCCCGTTCGGGAATAGATTTTTGGAACAGCATAGTTTACTTGGAACGCTTCCGAATATTTTGAGTATTTTTTTTTAGAATTTATAAAAGCGTAATTAATGCTTCAATAAATTGATTTCGTCGCTGGAAAGCCCTGTTACTTCAGCGATATCTTCGACATTCATTCCTTTGGATAATAGCTTTAATGCTGTCTCTTTTGCTTTCTATGCCTTACCTTCTGCCTTACCTTCTGCCTTACCTTCTGCCTTGCCTTTCTGCCTTACCTTCTGCCTTACCTCTCGCTTCAGCGTTTGTTTCTCGACTTATCATGTTATTTTGTGCTTTGATATGAGCGTTATATTCGGCTCTGAAATCCTCGTCTGCGCTCAGTACTTTCAGTTCTTCGAGTGCCTCAT
>BNWK01000593.1 GCA_025998775.1 Alphaproteobacteria bacterium
CCCACAATGCCAACATTTGGTTCGATAGTGCAAAAGGGATAATTCATCGCCTGCGCTGCTGCCGTCTGCGTTAACGCATTGAACAAAGTAGATTTTCCAACGTTCGGTAGTCCAACTATCCCACAATTAAATCCCATTTTTATCCCCAATCCCCATCATGCTATCGAAGAATAATATTTCATGAAAAACATTGTCAATAGTGTCGGCATAATAAGTATGGAAAGACCGAAATGGATCCAAAGCAGATTTCAAGAACTTTAATTCTTAGAGCTATAACAAATACCAGAAAACGTTTATTTTTAAATGGTGCCCCTGGCCGGAATCGAACCAGCACGTCCTTTCGAACAACAGATTTTGAGTCTGTCGCGTCTACCAGTTCCGCCACAGAGGCAACCCGTTCATATAGATACATCAGTTGTTGAATATAATCAAGAGACTTTCAGTGAATTTATGGAGACTATCCTTCCTAATATGCCACACGTTTTTTAGACCAGCACCAGAGAGCGGAAGAAAAGAGTTATAATTGAGTATTAAGAAAAGGATAATAAAATATGAGCAAACAATATAGTGCGCAATTTAAATCAGAGGTTGCATTGGTAGCCTTGAAATAGGAGCTGACGATGGCAGGAATGGCGAAGAAGTGCGGTGTAGTGCTGAGCGTCATAAACCGCTGGCGTCGAGAGGCAATAGAGTCATTGAGCAAGTGTTTTTTCAGATCAGACAGTTTTTTGCTGGAGAAAAAAACTCCGAGGAAAAAATTGCGATGTTGGATAGGAAGGTCGGTCAGTTGACTCTGGACAACGATTTTCTAAAAAAAAGTATGCGAAATACAGCCTGAGAGGAGAGTAGAAATGCTTGATAAAACAGACAAAAACGTAAGCATAAGGCGCCAATGCGAGCTGAATGAAGCCATGAAAGGTCTGATTGGGTGGAGCATGGACCGAAGAGGCGTAGAATCCATGGAAATTTAGTGTATACCTCGAACCTTTAGGAAAAAGCCCCGGGATGGTAAGATTTCTTATTTTGACACTTGTCTTCCCTTTAAGAAGAGTGTAT
>BNWK01000594.1 GCA_025998775.1 Alphaproteobacteria bacterium
TCTCTATATATCTATATGCTGCTGTCTCTTGATGTGCTCCTTTCCACTGAAATGCCTCTCTCCCCGTCACTGCCTCTCTTCTTGTTATTGCTTCCCTCCCCCTCACTATATCTCTCACTGTCATTCCCTCTCTCACCGTTACTACTTCTCTCCCTATCACTTTTCCCTCCTTATCATTACCTCTCTCCCTATTACTGTCTCTCCCCCTGTCACTGCTTCTCTCCTTGTCACTCCTTCTCCCCCTGTCACTGCCTCTCTCCTTGTCACTCCTTCTCCCCCTGTCACTGCCTCTCTCCTTGTCACTCCTTCTCTCCCTGTCACTGCCTCCCTCCTTGTCACTCCTTCTCTCCCTATCACTGCTTCTCTCCCTGTCAGTACTTCTCTCCCTGTTACTGCTTCTCTTCCTATCACAAAGTCTATCACCATCTCTAACTCTCTCTCTCCCCCATTTCCTTCTGCTGTGCATGTCCAGATTTATACTGGTGTGTTCGCACAAATATAATCTATCATGGAGAAATAAAGACACATGAATGGAGTGTTCTCATGGTATTTCCTCTTTATCACGATCTGTGTTGCATTCCGACTTGTGGTCCTTTCCACATACTGCGACTCCTCCTCTTGACTGACTATGCAAGGCCTTAGATTTTCTAGACTGTGTTGCATGTGTGCTGGCGTATGTGCAGTGTGCTGAAATTAATGAACTGAATTCAGCGTTTGTCAACCATTCGTATGTAGCTCCGCGCTTCTTCGAATTCCCCATCGAGAGAATGGGGCAACTCTGGGTGTGCGGGCCACTTACGATTTTGACAGGCGTGTCTTACATATTGCAAGAGATGGCTGCCGTGTTTCCCCCCCGATGCGCACAAGACTCTGTGCAAGGAGTGATTAAACTTAAATAATAACAGAATATGAGAGAATTGAAGTCGTATCAAAGTTCTGCAGTGCAATACAGGCATTTCCTGGCATGCTCAAAAACTCATTTCATTCTTAGCAGTTTTCACTTCATCTCTTCTCTTCCATCGGAAAGGCAGTTATGCCACCGATAGTGTACTGTTC
>BNWK01000595.1 GCA_025998775.1 Alphaproteobacteria bacterium
TATTTTTTTTTTTTTTTCTCGGCTGTGAATGCTCCAGGTGAAGAGGGGTTCTGTTCCAACACCGACCGTCCCTTCTGACAGAGCGAAGATCCTTTGCCCTTCTTCTGCCTGCCCCTCTGCGCCCTCTGCACTTCCGTTTTGTGCCCGTCCTCCGTTCTCTCCTCCGTCTCTTCCTCCGCGTGACAGCGGCGTGCAGTTTCCCACTGCAGATCCTCTTGAGGCCTATTGTGTCCGTGTTCCTGCGACGGCAACAAAGCAAACTGGCAGATGCGGAGTGGGGGAGGGAGGAGAAGAAGCGAAAAGCGATAGCGGGAACGAAATACGAGCTGGGAAAGAAGATGTAGAGGACGAAATGGAGGAGGAGAATGACGAGAAGGAAGACGCAGAGTGGGGAGAAGAGGAAGGAACCGCGGAGAGAGAGCTGGCCGTCATTGCAGCACTGCTCTTCGAAAGAGACCCCAGCAGACGGCCATCTGTACGGCAGCTGGTGATGCATCCTATTGTGCGGAGAAGGGCAGCACTGTATGGAGTGGAGCTGCCTGTGTATGTGGAAAAGGGTGGGATGCACGCGAAGGAGAGGGAGAAGAAGAAGGAGAAGGAGGAGGAGAAAGAAGAGGAGAAAGGGGAAGAGAAAGAAGGTGGGATGCAGGCGAAGGGGAATGAGAAGATAAAAGAGAAGGAGGAGGAGAAAGAGAAAGAGAAGGAGAAGGAGAAGGAAAAAAGGGAGGGGAAGGAGAAGACAGAGGAGGAAAAAACAGAGATAGTTTCAAACAAACAGAAAGAGCCGACCAAAACAGAACTCAACACTACTGGTGACAGTGAGAGTGAGAGAGAGAGGGGGGAAGGGAGGAAGGGAGAGAGAGACAAAGAGAGTGAAAATGTTGACAACTTTATTGACGACGCTGACGTAGCTTTGCTGAGCCTGCGTGAGAACCCGTTGTTTGAGTTTGAAGAGAGTCTCTCCGACGATTGGAACCGGCTTGCGTTTGAGTATGTAATGGGGAAGTGGCGCTTGAACGGCACAGAAGAGGATATGGTGGAGTTTCAGTGGGGACT
>BNWK01000596.1 GCA_025998775.1 Alphaproteobacteria bacterium
TGTTTTGCGTCACTCATTTATTCAACTCCTGCAAAATAAAATGAATCCAACGTCACGTTGGCGCTTGCAATGCCTCAATCCACAACAAAAACTCATCTAAATCCATGTCCAACCATTCGGAAATTCCACCGTTTGCGTGCGATGCCATTGCCAACACAGCGCATCTCAATTCTGAGGCTGATCCGGCAGGACTAAAAAATTGCGCAACACGTCTTGAATTTTTGCATAATCTTGCAGATCAATTTCCTGCACATCTTCAGGAGTGATCGACGCTAAATTTGCGATGAAATTCACTTCTTTTTCGGCATCGCTGCCATTGCCTTTTTCAACCAGAAGGCGATCTCTGACTTTTGGTCTACGCAACGAAATTTCATGAACGAGAATGCCGTCAATTTTGATTGGCTCGTTTAGTTTTATTTTTTCCATACTCTTTTTCCTCCCTGTTTGTGTGCTGCGACCATCGGAAGTGCGTGCCGCACGCGCGTTTTCTGCAAAAGTAAACGCTCGTGGTGCAACCACCTATATGCCTAAAATTGTTCGATGACTGCTCAATTGATCGACTCCATTGATTTTGCGAATCATGTTTACGGCATCGATTTCGACAAGATTATTTTCTGCAATAGACAACTTATAGTAGGCACAGGAAATCGAACATTTCAGCATTGCTTTATCCGCTGGCTTCCAACTGCCGAAGTCCATTTCCTTAATGATGCCTCGCAAATTGATGATTACAGAGTCTGCATTTCCAGTGCTTTGAATCACACCACGCAAGGTCAGAGCCGTTTCATTTCCTTCAGTCAAGCCAAATAATTTGATGAGCTCGGAATCGTATTCTGCAAAAGTCAGATCGGCTTCCAATTTTTCCATGCCAAGATCAATTTCAACTGGCGCGTCCATTCCACCAGCACGAAATTCGTCGGTTTTTAAAGATAATTTCGGCAGCGAAACCTCTTCAACTTTTCCGGCATAGCCTCGTCCATCAACGAACACATTGAAATTTTTAAGTATTTTCGGTAACATTTTTTCCTCCTCTTTATATCGCTAAAAACGTAGC
>BNWK01000597.1 GCA_025998775.1 Alphaproteobacteria bacterium
ACGAATCGGAACATGCTGTATTGGTCAGAGCTGAGGAAATTCGTGAGGATCGGCAGGATGTTGCAGTCCTCGTCGGCAGGGTCCACAAACAGGCGGACGTTTTCAGGGCTTGTTTTCAGCGTCAGCAGTGGTCTGAGGTAATAGAACGCAGGAGAGGACTTGACGTCATACTCGAAGAAGATCGCCCGCACGGCCCGCGTGAGAATGGCCACGAGGCAGCGGTACTTCTCCGGGATGCGCGTGCCACTGTACATCCAGAGGATGAAGATTGCGAGATGCACCATATCGTCTGCACCTGCGAGGGAGGGGTCGAAGTCAGCAGGGGCGGCGATGCGCAGGAGCACGTTGTAGAGAGCCTCCACGGTGCCATCAGCGATGAGCATGTTCTTGAAGTTCCGAACACGGAGGTCTGCAAGTGGAAGCGGAAAAGGGGGAGATGAAGGAATGGATTTATGGAAGAAGAAAGGAAGCGAAAAAGAAATTGGAAAAAGAAATAAAGTTGCCAGAGAAAAAAAGAGCTAAGCCACACTCATATCGGATCCAGCATCCACAACCGACTGTCCCATCCACCCAAGCACTTGTGCAAAGTACGAGAAGGCTTGTTGGTACGGTTGCAGTTTTCTGATGCACTTCACAACCTCAGGCACGATCGTCCCCTCCGCCACGTACAGCATACACATTGCTGGTAGTCCCGACGATGCCAGCCCCTTGTGCACAAGCGTACTCTCGCACACGAGATACAGCAATGCGTCTTCCTTCTCCGTCTGCGTTGGCCCAAATGTGAAGGGTGGGTTCATGCGCATCTCCACCATTTGCTCGAAATCCGAATCGTCCACACGCGGTAGCATCCGCGCGGGCGCATTCTTCTCTGCTGCTCCCGCACTCCCCCCCACCAGCAGCTTCACACCGCCGCACCACACATCCCGTTCTCATCCACACCAACCCCCACCCCCACCCCTACCACCACCTCCACTCAACCTTGCGATGATGATACTCACACACACAATGAAGACGGGGATGAGGAGGGCGATCACGCAGAGACGGAGCTCGCCGA
>BNWK01000598.1 GCA_025998775.1 Alphaproteobacteria bacterium
GAAAATATCCTTATCCATAAATTGTTTCCTTATTCTTGGAAAATCTTCCTGGATCCACTGCTCTGCAGCTTCTGCATCTGCCTCACCAGCCTTACCATTTCTTTGTTTGTACACGATTCGGTGCCTTCTCTTGAAGCCCTGAATTTGAAGAGTAGTCAATGCTTTGCAGTCGTCTCCAATTTCCTCTGCAATTGCAACAGACCAAACAAAAAGAGTGTCATCATCAATTACATCTGTAGGGTGATGCTTACGATTTGAGTTATAATATTGTAACAATGCTATGTCTTGAATAGGATTGACACTCAGACGATACCTGATCCTTTTCTTGTTCTTGCCCAGGCAAGCAAAATCATTTTTAACAGTACTCTTATCACTCATCCATGGAAGAGCGGTTTTCTCATTAATCTTGAAATGCCTGGCCACTCCAGCTTTGCTGATTTCTGGATGTGCTCTATGATAATCTACAACTTCGTTTCTTTTGTCAATCGAGTGTTGCTTTCGATGTACGACTGGCTTGGAGTTAGACGCCATTTTCCAAACACGCAGTCAATACCTATTCAACACCGTACCCAATTTTTGGAGATGAAAAGGAATTGAAAAAAGAAAAAAAGTGAAGAAACCTGCCTCCTTTTCAATGAAAATTACATGTTGACAAAAGTTACCTATGAATTAAATCTTATTTGTCAGTTCTCTCTCCTTTTGCAAATGCATGTGTATGTGTAAGTGCACATTTCTTCCTTTTCTTCCTTCCTTTTTTTTATTTATTCATTCATTCATTCATTTATTTTTTCCTATTTTCACCTCCTTTATGTTTAATATGGATTGATTTCGGCAACAATCGGTTTTTCAGAATCCTTTTTTCTGTTCTGTCTTTTTTTCTCTCTTCTCTCTTTTCTCTCTCTTCACCATCTTCTCCCTCTTCTCTCTCTCCTCCTTTTTCTTTTCTCCCTATTTTCTCTCTCTCTTTTTTCCCACATTCTCTTCTTTCTCTCCCTTCTCCCGCCTCTCTCTCCTCTCTCTCCTTTCTTTCGTCTTTCACTCCTCTCTCC
>BNWK01000599.1 GCA_025998775.1 Alphaproteobacteria bacterium
TTCTATGCGAAGTACGTCTGTGCTAAAGACGAAGATATATCACCCGAATTTGAACCTTTGCGGTCTGAATAAAAATATCATAGAAGTCTTAAATATTTTCAGACGCGAATGGCCAGGCATTGCTTGCAGAACTGCTTGCGCTGGAACTTGAGGCACTTGAAGGAATCCATCGAGTTGGAGCATTTCTGAACGTGACTGGAGCCCTGATACCGATGTCACCACCACGGGTGTATCCACCTACATTCTTTCCAGTCAACCTTCCTGACCAATCCCTATCTTTTTTACCTAAATCTGACGCTAATTGACCTGTAAATAACGCATCATATCTTGTCTTACATGACGGTTTGTCACCCCTATCTTTCTTTCCAAGACGAACTCTATTGGCGTCTATCGCATCTTGATCAATTACCTTCGTTATTCTTCCTTCTCCGACTTGCACCTCCAGTCCTATTGCTGCACATCCTTCAACAATCCACTGTAAAAAACGTTCATCAGTAACACCAAATCCAGTGAGATTCTTGATACCTCCTCTTGTGAGAACATATGCTTTCATTGCTTGTTTTACAGCTTTACTGTGCAAGTACTTATTAGGATCTACAGACCAGTCATAGTTCTGGACTTGAGGATAGAGTTGATGCATCAGCATTGGAAGCACTATCTGCCCGTAGATAGATCCAAACAGTTTGCCGATTACAGCCATCCGATGAGGAGGAGTTATTTGTGTAATTTTATCGCCTTCAGCTAATGGATCAGGTATCGATATCACGAAACCCACCGCTTTTGCCTTATCATCAACGACTTTTCTGACCATCTCAGCAATGGTGGCCTGATGCTCGAACTTTGCTGCTTCCTCACGAGTGAAAGGATGCAACTCTCGCTCTTCGGGTAATAGATACTTCCTCAACCACCGCTTGTACTCGGGATGAATTTCACTATACTTCACTCTTTCTGCACGTGTCGGGAATGCATCGTACAGTCCACGTTGTACTAAATGAGGTGCTTTCGAGGCCAATCTGTAACCATCAATAGACTATATATCATTTGGAT
>BNWK01000600.1 GCA_025998775.1 Alphaproteobacteria bacterium
ATTTATCTTCAGTAAGGCGGAAGCCGTCAAGCTCGCAATCGCAAACCGTGTTTTCTTGCTGACTTTTTTCGAAAATTTCTCGAACTTTTTCTGCACCTTCGAGAACGAACAAATCATTGAAATCGGTAGGTTTTTCTGAGTCGTTTTCAAACTCCGGAATTGCGACGCTTGCATTGATATTGATCGCGGCTTCTTTCGCTTTTGTTACGCCTGGATTATGCCCATCAGAATTAAATTGATCATTGTCGGCTGCAATTGTAATTTTTGCATGCGGATATTTTTTTCTTATGGTTTTTGCTACTTCCAATAAATTGTTAGAATCGAAGGCGATCACAATGGGTTTTTCGATACACTCATGTATGCTCGCTCCGGTTGCATATCCCTCACAAATTATGACTTCGGAAGAGATGTTTCCAATCACAAAATAACAGCCTTTTTTACGAGCTCCTGCAAAGAATTTTTTGAAAAACTTTTGGGAATCGACCTGCCATATGGATTGCATCGAAACCAAATTATCGTTTTCATCGAAAATCGGAATCAAAAGTTTTTCGTTTTGCGTTTTTAATCCATACGATTTTACTTTTTTGGTTTGCAAATATGGATGCGTTTCACATGCGGTGGCTTCGTTCCAAATTTGTTGTGCAGCAACGGCGGCTTTTGCTTGCTCAAACTTTTTTTCCTCGCTCATTTTTTTCTGAATCGTGCGAATTTCGTTTTTGCATTTTTCGCGATCGTAATTTTCTTCGAATGCTTCCCAATGTTCGCCACTAGAAAAATCACCGAACGAATATCCGCCAACGAATTGTATCGCCCAATATCTAAACTTCTTTCCCCACCGCGTGAATTTGTCTGAGGTCACCTCTTCTTTTGGAGATGGAATTCCACGAGATTGTAGAGCTGAATATAAAACTGAATGGTGATAGCCGGAAAAAGTCATGATCGGCTATAGCACAAGCAAATTGTAAGACTGTGAATGTGAGATAGAAACAAAAGAGTTGTTCATGGCAGCCATTAGATTATAGACTTCGTCAACAATGGCATCAGAG
>BNWK01000601.1 GCA_025998775.1 Alphaproteobacteria bacterium
TTTCTTGAAAGAACAGAAAACAAATGAAGGATAACATATGGTTGATCAAATATGTTTGTTTCATATTTCATAGTATTTCAATGGTGTAAAAATAATCAATCTTGTTTTCAACCGAAGAAGAAGTCATATGCTTTCTGTTTTGCTGTTCCATGGTGCCATATCTCCTTACGATTCTTCTTGTACGCATCACTCTGCTTCTTCTTGTCGGCATTATACTTCTTCCAATATGCATGCCACTCAGGAGAATTGATTTGTATGTGCCACCATTCAGGAGTGTTTGCCTCTAACATTGTCTCCATCCACACTCCAGGTTTAAGATGTTCATTACCCCAATGGTCTTTCCATAATTCACTTTTGATATGTTTCTCTTTCTCCTGCTTTACGGCTCTGTCTCCTTTGATAATACCTGTCACGAACTTCTCTCCTGCGAGTAATGCTATTGATAAAGGAATACCTACACCAGGAATGAAAGCTGTAGCACCAGCAACAAGACCAGTAGCATCATCAGCAGTTCTCATTGCATTATCAAATGTCATATGCCCATCCGCAACAGCTTGAGAAATATCCATTCCTAAACCAGTAGCAGAGAATCCTAAACCAACACCTGCTCCAATATTGCCACCAATTCTCAAAGCATCACCTAATACACTCATTGCTCCTGTCGCACCTGATGCAACTCTAGCACCTTCACTTAATGCTTGACCAATTCTAACAGCTTCAGCACCTTCACCAACTGTTTCCGCTATTCTTGCACCCTCACCGACACTTTCAGCTACTCTTGCACCTTCAGCTACCCCTTCACCAACATTAACACCTTCTTGAATCAATTCTGGAGCCTGTGCAACTTCACCTACCTCACCAACAGGTTCTGCGTGGATATCAACAGGGATTACTTCTTCTGCAGCAGCGACACCTGCACCGAAAGCATCTTCACCCATAGGTTCCATTTCTGTGATATCTCCACCTCTACTCCAATGATACAGAGCGTCTTCATTAGCTTGATCTACACCACGGAAGTATGCATCTCCACCATATCCAGCATAC
>BNWK01000602.1 GCA_025998775.1 Alphaproteobacteria bacterium
TTTCTCGAATTTGTTCTTGAGTCATTCCGTTTTATACAAAGTAAAAATATTTCAGGTGACCGTATCGTCTGCACATGATTGTTCTTCTCGATGAACTCCTCAACGATGTATTGCTTCACTTCAGCTCGATTCGTTGGGTCGCCGTTGAAGGGGGATATGTCATTACCAGCTTCACCTTCGTTGTCATGGGGTTCAGGTCCGGGTCCGGGTTCTTCGTCATCACCACTTCCCTCTTCCTCCTCGTCTTCATTGTCATCGTCTTCGTCTTTGTTGCTGATATCCTCTTCGTCTTCTTCGTCATCGTTGTCGTCATCATCTTCATTTCCGCCTTTCTTACTCTTTTTCAGTTACACCTTCTTCTTTTTCAACCGCAACTTCTCACGTCCATTTTTCAACCTTCCAGCTTCCGCCTCCACTTCCTTTTGCTTGATTTCAACTTTTTGTAACGACAGCTCTATTGCTTGCTTCACCTGCTGCTGAAACCTCAACTCCTCCTTCTCCGCATTCGTGAGAGGTCTCGGATCGCTGTCGTCTTCACCTTTACCTCCGCCTCCGCCTTTCTTTTTCGTACCCTTTGTTCTCGGTCTCCCCCTCGGTGTCGCTGCTCCTTTCTTCGGCTTCCCTTTCCAGCTGGTTTGCAAAGTCCCCGCCGTAGTTCGGGTCTCGTGCACCTCTCGCGCTGTAGGCCGCAGCTGCTGTTGTTTCGTAGTCGTTATCATCACCGTCTCCAGCCCCAGCACCAGCACCACTTCCTTTTCCCTTCGGTTCTTTCCCTGTCCCGTTGTTCTCGTTCGTTTTCCGTTGAGTTTCACGGATCCAGACGAAATCATCCTTCCGCCATCGGTCAATCGCAGCAGGTGAAGAGAGGTCCAGTTCAGGCGGTTCCACGAACACAGGATGAGGACAGGGTCTGTCCTCGGCAACACAATCCGCCACCGACTGGAAGAAATCACAGGTCTTCGTACTTACAGCCGTACACTTACTGATATCCTTGTTCAAGTCCCTCTGACCTTCATTACTTACCCGATGACCACCGTAAATCT
>BNWK01000603.1 GCA_025998775.1 Alphaproteobacteria bacterium
ATGTCATATTTTCATTTTTATTTCCTTTTTTTGCTTGTGTTTTGCAGGTGCAGGTCTTGTCCCCGTGTATGTTAACAAGGCTACCACTGCAGCAGCAGCAGCGGCTGGAGGAACAGCAGGGGGACAGGGATCGTCTTTGTCCTCCTCGTCCAATTCCCCGAAGCCGTTGGTGTCTGCGTATTCTTCTGCACGTTCGTTTGCTTTTCTCTCTGCCTTCGTCTTTTTCAGCAGTTCATGTTTTTATTGATCATGCAACATAATCACTGTTGTTTCTTTTTTTAGTGCTGAAGTCGGGGACATATGGGTCGTCAAATTTGCAAGCTGCTGCTCATGCGCAATTACAGCAGTTTTGTATTTTCTTTCTTTTTTCTTCTTTTGATTGTGATCGTAATGTTGTGTCTGATCTGGTTTCTGCCAGACTGAAGAGTATGACCCAGCAGAAGGTACGCATCGCCACACCCTTCGTAAACTACACGTACGAGCCCCTGGGCAGCACCTCCTCGCAGCATACCATGTTCTGCCTCACGGACGCTCACCTCTTTGCTGCCGGACTCACACGCAGCCTTTTCGACGACCTTCTCACTGTTTCTCGAGTGGGTGTGCTCTTATTTATCTTTTTCTTCTCTTTTTTCACTAATTCTTCAGGATTTATTGAGGGGTTGTTTTCTTTGGACGAAGAAACTCTCATTTATCAGCATTTGAAAAAGGTTTTTTTTTTTTTTTTTTTTTTTTGGTGTTCTTATTCTTTTCTGTTTTTTTTTTCCTCTTTGATTCTCTCAATCTCATTTCATCTCGCTCACTCTCTCTGTCTGTTTTTCTTTCTGACCAGATGGTGATGATGGGGACGACGAGGAGGACGAGGAGGACGAGGACAGCAAGTTCTTTGACGACAACGGCTTTTTGATCGACATCCCGTATAACATCCAGCACCCGCTGCTGCGCGCCTCACCCGACAGTACAGAGGGCTACGTCTACTTCTGCAGCTCGGGCTGGGACGCCCTCGTCAAGGTGTGTGTGTGTGTGTGTGTGTGTGTGTGTGTG
>BNWK01000604.1 GCA_025998775.1 Alphaproteobacteria bacterium
CTACACCTTACATCATCCTTCGTTCTGCTTTATTCTGTCTTGCTTTTGTTTGACTTTTAACTTGCTTCTCTCTTTTGCATGCAAAGTCATGGGTTTTTGTGTGTGTATGGATGGATGGAATAAAGAGGCTCTTTTGTTCATGCTTTTTTCATCTTTTCTTTTAGCAGATTTCTTTTCTCTGTTTATTTGTGCATTTTCTTGGTTTTGTTTCACATTGTTTTTCTTCACACTTGCGATATTTTTTCTTGCGATATTTTTTCTTTTTTGTTTGTTTTTCTTGCCTTGCCCTTTATGCCAGCTTTTCCTTTGTTTTTAGGCCCTGCAGCTCTATCTCTGGTTGTCCGTCCGAAAGCGCTGCTCACCTGTCGCCCAGTGCAGACCCCTGATGGCCTCGGACATGACAACAAGCGGCGGCGACCGAGTACTGGTGCGTGAGAGCGCGTATCGTGGGAGTGTGGGCTGCCTTCACACATCGTAGGCAGCCAGTGTGTGTGCGGCAAAACAGCAACAGTGACGGGAGTGAGTGGATGTGACTGAAAGATGGGGAGAATGGGTTGATTGTGAAAGGGCCAGATAGGCAGGAGTGGCTGCACAGTGGTGGGGGTGAGGTGTGCAGAATGATGTGTGTACGCCATGATGAAAAAGGAGGTGGAGGAGGGTGCGAAGAAAGAGCCGGTTGAAATGATTGAAAGGGAGGAGGAAATTAAGGAGCAGAAAGCGCGGGTGAAGGAGGATGCTGAGCTGCCAAAAAAAAAAAAAGAAGGACAAGAAGAAAAGAAAAAAGCCAGAGAAGATAAGAAAGAGTAGGACAAGAAAGCAGAGGAAGAGAAAGTAGAAAAGAAAACGAAAGCAAGAAAAGAGAAAAAAAAACGAAAAAAGATGCAAAATGGAAGGCAGACGAAAGTGGAAAAGGAAGAGAATACCAGGAGAGAGGATGCAGTGTTTTATACAGAGAAAACAAGTCGTCCACATGACAAGGAGAGGAATGATGATGGAGTTGATAAAGATTTAATTTGAGTGGGATTATGATGAAGAAGGTGA
>BNWK01000605.1 GCA_025998775.1 Alphaproteobacteria bacterium
GCATATCAACCTTCCCTTCCTTATTCTGATTTCCGAAAGTCTCTACTAAGTTCTTTAAGTCATTGTGCGGTGCATAAAGCAACAAATCTAAAAATCGAATTTTGTTCGGATACGTGTCCCTGTCCTTATGAGCCACCACAACCTGTTTTGCCATAGTAGATGTCCCAATATAAGCTGCCTCTTCTATTTCCCACTCATCATTTTGCAAGAAAGGACACAACAAGATAAAGTCAAATTTTGCACTATTAAACCCTATGACGTGTTAACAGTTGTAAAAGGTAGCGGGGAAGATGAGGGTCTGGTGGATGCATTAAACGACATCATGGACACACCAGACTTATTTTCCAAGTACGATTTCGACAATCAGTTGAGGAATGCAAAGATGAGTGTCAAGGACTATGTAGTGTACTTAGAGGACACTAGGAATATGAAGTATGAGACAAGATGGGACTACCTTGAATTTTATAATACGAGGGACGTTGAGGTGATGATAGATCCGATTAATAATATGTTGTCTATGTTCAGAGACTTAGGTATTGACATGTTTAGCAACATCAGTCTGTCGAGTAATGCCAATGCAATAAAACATAAAATGCTCTACGACGGTTTCGATCCTATGGTAGACTATAATAAGCCATATGAAGGACAGTTGTTCCAACCAACGTTAGAATGGGCTCAAAAAATGGCAAGTGGGTATTTGAGTCAAGATAAGAAGACGAAAAGAGAATGTGATGAAAATGTTAGTGCCGAGGACATCATGTCCATTTTTGCTAATATGGATGAGGTGAAGTGTCACTTGTGTTTTAGTAAGTTCGCAAAGGAAGGTAATGAGCCAACATTGGACAGGTTAGATAATGAAAGGGGACACTCCAAGGACAATGTAAAGCCTGCGTGTCTAGGGTGCAATAAGTTCAGAGGGAAAAATACAGTAGAGGAAGCAAGGTATAAACTTCAAATAAATAAATATTGTTTGAAGGAAAATTTACCGATGACACTTACTGATTTAAGGACATATAAGATTTTGAGAGAGGGGATCACTGG
>BNWK01000606.1 GCA_025998775.1 Alphaproteobacteria bacterium
CTATGAAAGAAAGAGGAGAAGAGGGAAGAAACAGGGTGTGAGACTGAGGGAAGGAGTGGAGTGAGGAAGCAGTCAGTGATAGAGGAGTCAAACACATACAGCACGGAGGGAGGGAGGTTCGCACACTGTCAGACTGCAGAGGTCGCAGGATAGGAGCACGACGATAAGAAAGTACAAAAAAATGTCCACAATTTTCAGAGTCATCCTCCTCCACAGGAGCATGTGAGGAGGAATTGGAGCGGAAAAGGACGATGGCGGGTGTGATATCCAGTCCGGGTGAACGAGCAGAGGGGTCGGTGCTGGTGTACGCACTGCACTCAGTCTGCGGGGAAAGGAATGGGCGACTGGGTTAAGGGAAAGCGGAGTGGCAAGGGGATAATGACATTAGCGAGTGGAGAAAAATACATTGGAGAATTTGCTAGTAATGTGAGAGAAGGAAATGGAATCAATGTGTTTTCAAATGGTAATGTTTGTAATGGGCATTGGAAAGCAGGTAAGATGTATGGGAAAGGAACTTATACTTATTCAAATGGTGAAGTATATGTTGGAGACTTTGTTGATGGTATGAGAGAAGGAACAGGAATCGAGATACTTCCTAACAGGCAAGTGTACGATGGGCAATTTCAAGCAAGCAGAAAGTGTGGAGCGGGAAAAATCACATGGCCGTCTGGAGAAAAGTATGTGGGACAACTTGCCAACGGTGTGAGAGAAGGTATCGGCACTAATTACTATAGTGATGGGAGGATATGTGAGGGTAGTTATAAGGCAGATAAGCCAGTGAAAGGATTGCTGGCATGGCCGAGTGGTGAAAAGTATGAAGGAGAATTTGTGAATTGGAACAGGGAAGGACATGGCGTTATGAGATATGCAGATGGAAGTGTGTATTCGGGTGAGTGGAAGGGCGATAAGAGGGAAGGAAGAGGTCGCTTCGTGTCGGCTGACGGTGAAACGCACGTTGGTAAGTACAAGCAGGACAAGAAGGTAGATGAGATGAAGTAATAAGCTTTGATGAATCGAAAGGATTATCTTGTATTCCTTTT
>BNWK01000607.1 GCA_025998775.1 Alphaproteobacteria bacterium
GAACGGTGAAGATATAGAAGACGAGGAAGAGGAGGAGGTGGATGAAGAGGAGGATGGATAGGCTTGGGAATAAGCAGCTTTCGCAGCAGATGTGAGTAGTGAAAGGTAAGAGGTTTCCGGGGAGTACACAGGATATGAGTAAAGAGAGGAAGGTACTGGGGAGAAGGAATCATAAGAAGAGGGCAAGCAGGAGAAGGGAATTGCCGAATAAGAAGAGGGAATGAGAGGTGGTAGATTGAGACCGAGGGGGAGCTGCTGGTAGGAGGCAGGTGATGGAAAAGAAAAAGAAGTGGACGTAAAGTTGGGAGAAGAAAGAACAAGAGCCGAAGATGAGGAAGGCATCCCTGAGTAAAACGGAGCCACGCCATATGAAGAGGAGTTGGAAGAGTCAGAAGAAGAAGAAGACGATGAAGATGAAGAGGCGGAGGCGGATGCGGAGGCGGATGCGGAGGCGGATGCGGAGGCGGATGCAGAGCCAGAGGTGGAAGATGAAGAAGAGGGAGAAGAAGAAGATGAAGCGGAGGAGGAAGAGGAGGAGGAGGAGGAGGAATCATCCCAGTACTTTCGGAATGATTTCTCCAACTGCCATGGGAGAAGAGGAGACGGTTTGATTTTATCGTAGAGAGAAGGAATGGGAAGCCGATCTGGGTGTGAAGCGAAGCAGTCTGATGGAGGGAAGATGCAGTCGGGGGGAGGTGCCATGCGTACTGCAGGCTGCCCTTGCGCCACCATGAACGGAACGAAGTCGAGGGGGCGAATGATAACGATGAGGGAGAAGAAGAAGAAGAGGAGGAGGAACTGAGAGAAGGGGGTGCCGGAAAACGCGCGTTTGCAATACCGCACTGTTCTTTCAGCCACGTACTGAAGCTATCATACTTTTTGGAATCACGACCGACGCACTGCAGCACATGATCATTATAACGCGCGGGCTCTTTTTGAATGGACTGCAGGACACGCGCCTCGTCGAGATACCATGTCTTCCACCCATTGTTCAATCCGTTTATTAGTTCTCCAGCTTCTTTCCTCCCCTCTGCATCAG
>BNWK01000608.1 GCA_025998775.1 Alphaproteobacteria bacterium
GAAGATATTACAATACATTCCAGACTGTTTGGTCTACCCAATCCCCAGTAACACCATCAAAAAACTTAACAATAACAGATTTTTCTCATTCCTTCATAAAAAAAAAAAAAACTTGAAGATTATCTGGGGTGTAAATTATATCCAAAGAAAGCATTAATCATGAGGATAATTATCGTGCCATTCCCAGACTCCATTTCCTTCAAATGAGCTAGCTATATAGTCATTAATCCATAAGTAAGATTGAGGAGTGGTCTGAAAAAAAGTAGCTGTTTGTTTTTTAAAAAAATAAAAAGACAAAACCTCTAACGGACCTTATGTTTGTTGTAAATCTTCAATATTGTGATTCTTTTTTTCCACAAAGGTTGATGACTGTGATTGAACACCTCGTGCCCGTAACACTATGGTATGCCCCTGAATACGTCATCTTCCCGTGAAATTCGCATAGTAAATCTCATTTTTTGGTTTTTGTAACTTGTCTGCCGAGAATAGATCGATGAGAGAGCTTAAGAAAATACTGCTTACGTTGTTGGTAATTTTAAGTTTTTTGCCGTTAAGTTTTTTGCCGTTAAGCTTCGGTAGACATTGTCCATTTTTAAAATAGCATTCATAAGTGCGCTCCGTTGCCAAACTCTCGGAAATGTATCGGCATTGAATACTGTTACGGGGTGGCGAAGTGTGTGGACGGTGGCAGTGGTTGCTTTTAGAAGGGGGGTAGATGGTGTGTTTGTGAGAGGAAAATGAAAGATGGGCGCTATTTGTGTGGGAAGATAGAGGGTAGGGTGTATTATGGGTGCACATGTGGGATGGGGCAGGAGAAGGGGGAATGAAAGGAACACAGCTGTAAATGGGAGAGTAGAGTATGGAAAAGGTTGCAAGTGAAGTAGAAAACAAGAAAAACTGCTTTGGAGACCGATTTGAGTTAATTCCGTTATGCCATATCACGTGTTTTTCTACTTTTACCAAGTTTCCTACGAACACACAGACTAAGTAACCACACATGTTTATCGGGAGGTGAGGTGTTTAGTAGAGGAGGTTT
>BNWK01000609.1 GCA_025998775.1 Alphaproteobacteria bacterium
CCACAGAATTCAGAGACTGTATAAAGTCATTCTTCAAAAAAACATGGACTGATATTGCCCAATCAATGCGCAGTTGTATTACCGACAAGTTTCAAGCCATCACAAAACCAAACTTCTCAACTTGATTTGGTATATCATTTTATGACCTTGGAACCGATCCTTAGCAATTATAATGTGCTAGCATATTATGTGTTGAATTCAACAGCCGCAGATTTTGTTGGACTTTTCTTTCCAATGCTAGTTGAAAAAAAAATGAATGCAGTTGTAAAAAAAATTGTTGAATACATAGATAAATATAGTATAGACGACATAAAACTCTATGCCTTGCCGCAAATATTGAAGATATTTAAGGTAATCGTTAACAATGGTTTTGGTAATATTGTATTTTCAAAGACGAATCTCACTTTCGATCTAAAAAACACACTTGAAAAAGAAATGCTTGCCAAGGCAATTTACGTGCGTTGCGCCGCTATTTCTCCAGAGGGTAATAAGTCGATATGGAGAAGTTGTGAGGAGATGTTGTCGATGACCGGACTGGCACCCATAACCGATGGCGTAAACACATATCTTGTGGAAGATAGACAACACGATGAAATTCAACAAACTAGACGGAAAGAAACTTCGAAAGCTGGAGAACAGCAGAATTCGTTTAGATTTCATTCTCATGTTAGTAGTGAAGAAATAGCTACTAGAATAATTACAGATATTCGTGACATCTATGATAGTTGCAATGCAGGTATACAAACTGGAAAAAAATATAAGGAACTTACTTAAGCCAGAGGGCTCTAGATTCAATTATAGTAACATTCCGACCACTAGCGAATACAACAAAGAGTTTACCAATGAGATAGTTGCCACTATGAAACCAAAAGACCATTTTCCTCTATTGACCTCGATTACCAATTGGCTTGGTGATAGCCGGAAAAAGTCATGATAAACCATGGGAGATGTGATATAGTTGGAGAGTAAATAAGATGCGGGAGCAAAAATGGACAATAAACTAAAAGAACTGATAGAATTAGCGAAAAAGTTACCA
>BNWK01000610.1 GCA_025998775.1 Alphaproteobacteria bacterium
TGATCGTAACGTATTCTTTGCAACTCTCAACATTTACAACAACACTGTTCACTCCGCATTTCTCAATAAGTTTACACCTGCTGAGGTTCAAGCAGACTTTCGCTTGGAAGCTGAGTACATAAGGCATTGTCACGAAAGAGTTAAAGAAGCGGATAAGAAACGATTGTCAGAAGGAATGCTTACATACGAACCTGGAGCTATACTACTACTACATTTACCTCTTGAGAAAACACCGTATGGTATGCAAAAGCGAAGAAGAAACTTCGACGAGTTAGCTGTATTCATCAAGTACGATGGTGGAAATGTTGTCGCTGACTTACTACATCCATATCCTTCAATCACGAGAGTTGTGGTACCACCATACTACACCAAATTCCTCGCAAACTCAATAGACGAATATAAGCAAAAATATAATGACATGTTTCTAATAACGCCTGACAATCCAACGTGATGCGGCCCTCTCAGTGACTGGCGTAGCCATTCAGAGCTTGCGCATGACTTCGTCACTAATGCGGTACTATTCAAGGAATGACTCATCATCGGGATTCTCTACTTCTGCAATAGTAGGTGGAAATGCACGCGTAGTTCTTACGCGTCGTGGTTGAGGAGGCAAAACCGGTGGTGCAGCACCACGTCTTCCTGCAAAGTGAGCATTAGTGACATCAGAGCGTGAACCAGCACGGCCCGCCTGTGCTCTCGCCAATCTTGCTTGATCCTGTAGTTGTGCTGTTTGATCTATAACATTTATTTTTATAGGATTTCTGTTGGCTGGTTGCATCTGCACTCCTTCTGATTGTAATTTTCTATCACCACTTACCATTTGAATCAAAATTGCAGCAGAGCTTAAGTCACTCAGTATTGCCTGAGCATTAACTCCTTCTCTAGCATAAACCGCATCAACGGAATCCTTGAACGCCTTAGTAGTATAGGTATTGTATAAGAAATGTGCAGCCGTTGCCGAAGTCAAAAATAAGCCCCATCGTCCATTTTTTCGCCATTTAAGAGCCTCATCGTCTTTTCATAACGGTCCATTTT
>BNWK01000611.1 GCA_025998775.1 Alphaproteobacteria bacterium
CGCCAAGAGGCAAAAGCTCTTTTAGGGCTATTTCCGAAAGACTTTCCGGATATATTACGTTTGCTGGCTCCGATACTACTGTTCGAGTCAGGAAGATAGCATCTGCGATGTTTTTGTACTTCTCAAAGTTACTTTTTCGATCGTCAACATCTGTTGTGAGAAAACAAAGTGATTCCAGCTTAGCACTGTCTTTCTTATCTGTTTTATATTTATCGAAATCCCATGACTTCTTTAGAGATCCAAAAGCCACAAGCAATTGTGCCGGAGATGTTTCGGAGCTTATGTCATCGTCATCAATGGCTATAACGGCTTTGGTATCTAATTTTTTTGCTGCGGAGTAAGCGGTTGCGCCAAGTTTTTCCAATTCGTAATTGCTGAAAGATCTTCCTGATTCGCCTAAACCAACGACCGCAACGGAGTTGCAATTTTCTGCAGACGAAATAAACGAGGTCGTTTCAAATAATTTTCCAGAGAAACTTGTTTTTTTTACGTTTTTATCTATTTCTCCGCCAAATGCACCATCCATGGATTGTGCATTTTTTGATAACGAACCATCTTCATACACTCCAACTACGACACTAGAACCATCAACAAAAGAATCTACAAACGAAAGATCGTGAACTACCATAAAACCTCCAATCACAACACATGGAAAGAGGCTATACTGCGGAACATAAGAAATCAAGACTGTCGATTTAATTTCTCGCGACATGTGCGGGCTATTTCCTCGTGATTCAGTGTTGTCATGAGCGCTTCTTTTGGAGCCCTGAATCCCAGCTTGTTACGCTCCTCTGGATGACGGAACACGATAATATCCTCGCCATTCAGAGGCCCGAAGGGCCGTAGGAATCCAGGGAAATTTGGTGTCCTCGAATCCCTAGGAAAAAGCCATAGATGGTAAGATTTTTTGTTTTTGACTCTTGCTTTTTTTATTAAGAAGAGTATAAATTGGACCTGTTGTAAAAGCCTCTTGGCGCCTTCGATTATCAGGACCCCAAAATGACCTACGCAACAGATCTATTGCACACAGTTATT
>BNWK01000612.1 GCA_025998775.1 Alphaproteobacteria bacterium
AAGAGGAAGATGAAGAGGACGAGGAAGAGGAAGTGGATGGAGAGGAGAAGGACGAGGAGAAGGATGATGATGAAAAGGAAGATGAGGATGATGATGACGAGAAGAATGAGGACGAGTGTTTGACGGGGTGAGTGAATATGTAAGGATCGCAGATGATTTCCAGATTTTCATTACGTGTAACGATTTTCGGAGACTGTCCCCAGCCTTGCGGTCGCGCTGTTTCTGTGTACACATCGATGTTTGCAACAGTCCAGATGAGCTGCAGGAGCTGGGAAGGAGTGTTCTCAGCCTGTCTGGCATGTCTCCGCAGTACAGTGCACCACTGGCAAAAATGATCACCTCGCTATTCTGCACGGCTCAGAAACAGACTGTGGGTAACAGGGGTGAAAACAGACTTCTTTTCAGCAAAGACACCTTCAGCCCACATCGTGTAGTGAACTCCGCTCGAGGAATGCAGATGAGCCCACTCTCTGCAGAGATGATTGCGTATGGCTTGGCTGTGTCTTTTATTGAGTGCTTCAATTCAGGGGCTATGGACATCAGGCGAATGCTCTTTCACACTGCAAAGCAACTTTATGTTCCCAGCAAAGAGGCTATTGACCGGAATGATCTGGACCCGTGGAAGAGGCTCGAATTGATCGGCGGACGATTGGAGTACCTCAGTGTGGGATCGTATTTGGCTGCGACTAAACATTTATTAACTTTACAGCTTGCCAATAAACATCTGGATCATCTATTTGAACACTTCACAGACGGTGAAGGGATCAGAGAGAAGAAACTGCCAGAAGGAGCTCGAAACGTGAACACGTTTCTGGATGAAGCAGTCTTAACAGTCAATCAGTTCGAACATGTTCTGATGAAATGGATGAAAGAGATGAAGATCTATGAATGCAGGAAAGTGGTGGAATTGCTTGGTGAACTTAACTTCTTTATTACCAACTTTCATGGGTTGGCAACAAAATTGGCTGCTCGGTTTTTCAGGCTCAGTTATCTTTTCAGAATAATGGAGCCCACAAAGGCGCTGACTGGATGTG
>BNWK01000613.1 GCA_025998775.1 Alphaproteobacteria bacterium
AATAACTTCAGATAGTCAGTTGTGGTAAGATATATCGATGCTCACAGATAATCCCAGTAAAATTTTTATGGTAAGGTTTTTATGATTTACGTTCTTTTTGCAGTGGTGATCTTTTTGCTGATTGCCATATCTGGGTTTATATCAGGAGCTGAAACAGCAATTACTGGCGCATCCAAAGCGCACATATATCATCTTGCGAAAAAAGGAGACGTTCGAGCGAAGAGAGTCATTTCTCTGCGGGAAAAAATGACCACTTGCATTGGAACGATTCTGGTTATTAATCAGATGCTTCTGTTTTTTGTCCCGGTAATCAGCACAATGTTTTCGGTGAAATATTTGTCTCCTACCCAAGCTGCTGTGGTACAGGCTATTATTGCTGCGGCCACGATTACCTATGCCGAGATATTTCCCAAGATGCTAGCTATACAATTTACATCGAAATACGCATTATTTGTGGCACCATTTGTTAAAAACATCGTAAAAATCATGAAGCCGATTGTGTCTGTGTTGGAGTGGGTGGCGAGATCGTCTCTTAAACTTCTCGGAGTAAATATTAGCGATAAGTCTCCCGACAAGTCCGATGAGGAATTGCGTGGCGCCATCGAAATGCATGAATCCGGAGGAGACGAAGACGAAGCCCAGAAGAAAATAATGCTCAAGAGCATTCTCGATCTGGAAGAAGTAACTGTGAGTCATGTCATGGTGCACAGAAAAAATCTGAAAACCATTAATGCATTGTTTCCGATAGAAAAGATTGCCGAGGAACTCGTGAATTGCTCGTTTTCGAGGGTACCTCTGTGGAAAGACAATCCAGAAAACATCATTGGGATTCTAAAAACCAAAACATTTTTTAGAGCTCTCCAGACGGAAAACGGAAATGTGGAGCAAATAAAAATAAATGGATTACTTTCTCAACCGTGGTTCATTCCGGAAACAACACATCTGCTGGATCAGTTGCAGAATTTTCGAAAGAAAAGAGAACATTTTGCGCTAGTTGTGGATGAATACGGTGATCTCATGGGGTGCATTACAC
>BNWK01000614.1 GCA_025998775.1 Alphaproteobacteria bacterium
TACATTCCCTACTGGGGTTTTGCTTGGTTTGATTCTTGGTTACAATAAAACCTTCTTGAAAAGTTTTGACGGTAAGGAATTGAAGTTTGATAACAAAAATGTGAGATTATCAGCCGATAGCCAATTTGAATGTGCAGCTGGAATTCCTCAGGAACCTGTGTGGGAAGGTATGTACAGGCAGGACTGGCCTAAGTCTGGAATTGAATTTTACTTCTTTTGGACCGAGACTGCATTTTACATAGTCTCGAAGAAGGATTTAACATTGGGTTTGAAAATTGATTTATTTGATGCAACTTGGAGTCTCAAAGCTCCAGATCCCGCCGACTTGCTACAGTTTGATTATCCCGTAATCAGTTGCTGGGATAAATGGATGCAATTCACTCACCCTGACAACACCGGATGGGTCAGGATATACTACGCACCTCAAGATAGTAAGGTAGTTTATACATCAGGACGACCCATACTACCAGAACTGGCATCAGTACTTACTAACACAAAAACATTTATACCAGATTCAAAACAGCCAAATTACTATGTGGAGAAGTCCCCGTACATGGAGGGATAGGATAGGTGTCAAACTATATTATTTTTGCTCCTTAGTAGTAATATGTTGGTGCATACGTTCATCCCAATATCCTTTCTTTGTGTGAAAAGAAGTATTTTTTTGAAAAAAAAATACCTTTTGGCGCAGAGAGAAAATTTTGGGTATGAATGTCACCAACATATTACTACTTTGTTTCTTTCCCACAATCATAATAAGGACACAATTTTTCCCCGTAGGCTGTTTATGTACAATTCTCAATAAACTAAGAAATATTTACTAAGAAATTCAAATCAAGATTTCGTACTTGCTGTTGTGCCTTTTGTTTATAAGTTTATTCAGAGGTATGAAATGTTACCCTAAGTGTTAGAAATCAAAATGTGGTAAAAGGAACATGACTGATCTTCTTTTGACTTCTACATATTAGCATTTCATTTTTTCTTTTGAACTTTTAATATTAGCTTTCAAGACTTTTATAATTATACGTTTTTA
>BNWK01000615.1 GCA_025998775.1 Alphaproteobacteria bacterium
CCTATCAGACTCCTCCTCCTCATCAGCCACCACCCCCCTATCAACCACCACCTTCCTATCAACCTCTCCCTCCTTATCAACCACCATCTTTCTTTCAACCACCACCTGTGTCTGGGTATCAACCACCGCATGCGCATGGCTGTCCGCCCCCACAGAGTCGTGTGAACGAATATGCCTTCTTCCAACGCTCCCAGCGTATGTCTCCACAGATCATAATATACAGAAAAAACAAGGAGTGGCGATACATTCCTCCAATCGCAGTATTAGTCGCGTACTTCAATCTCCCTCTTTTTTTCACTGATGAGAAATTCACGATATGGGCGTCGGTCACTGGTGACTTGGAAGTGCGCCTGCTCGACCGTCCTCAGGAGGTGGTGTATCGCACTGAAGCTGGCAAGCTTGTGGTGTGCATGTTTGTGAATTCTGAATGTATTGATAGGGAGGTGGTGTATCGCACTGAAGCTGGCAAGCTTGTGGTGTGCATGTTTGTGAATTCTGAGTATATTGATAGATATTCTAAATGGTCTACGTCTTTCGTTTCCCTTTTCTCATTTTTTTTTTTTTTTTTTTTTTTCCATTCTTAGGATGTCCAGCGCATGAAAGATCCCAAGCGCGTTGCAACGTCGACACCGTACCATATTGCTTTTCACTCTTCTGAAATTACGGAACACAGAAATGAAGAAAATCTTGTCTTTTCACGCCTCGAATCTAACGACATGATTCTGCACTATTATGGTGCCAGCTGTGAATGTGCAGACAAATGTATAGAGAAGTATGGAGGTAGAGGTGCAAGAGCAGGAGCAGGGGAAGAAACAGGAGCCGATACAGTTGCAGGTCCAAGTTTAGATGATGATACGGAGTATGCAGTTACCGAAGTTGTGATGCCGCGGTACAAAGATTCTTTCGGGGAGACATTGTGCTTCTCGTTGCAGGATGATAGTTCATGCGGTGAAGATGAAGAGAAGAGTGAAAGGAAGGGCGAGAAAGAGTTTGGTAGAAAGAAGGAAGGAAGGATGAAATCGGCGAAGGAG
>BNWK01000616.1 GCA_025998775.1 Alphaproteobacteria bacterium
GAGGATAATAATGAGGTTGAAGATGTGGAATCAAGATTCTGAGTGGGGACAGAGGATGAAGAAGAAGATGTGAAAGACGAAGAAGAGGGAGTGGCAGTGGGAGATGGAGGTGGTGTTAGGGGCGGAGAAAGAAGAGGGGGCACATATCCAGAGTAAGGGTGCTGCAGAGAGGAAGATGGGCTGGAGACAGGGTAAGTGATATGATATTGTGAACTACATGAGGATGTATCATCCAGAGAAAGAGGGCACGAGGAAGAAGACCATGAAACAGTGGGAGAAGAAAAATGATTAGTGACAACTGACGAAGACGGGAAGCTGGGAGAGGAAGAGGGGAAGGTGGAAGAAGGTGATGAGGAAGAGGAGGAGAACGGAGAGGGCGAAGAAACAGGTAGAAGTGGAAGAAGCACTTGGAAGAATCCTCGGTTCAACCAGAATCTGCTCTCTTCAAATTCATTTGGTTTTTTTTATCTTTATTTTTTTCCTTTTTTTTAGTGTTTCTTTTATCTCTCTTTCTCTCTCTCTATCTCTCTCTCTTTCCATTCCTTTCTTTCCCTTCCTCTCTTTCCTTTTCTTTCTTCCCTTTTTTCTCTCCTTCTTACTCATACACGCATTCACATACTCTCTCTCTTTCTCTCTCTTTCTGTCTCTTGTCCATTCCACACTTTCTTCAGCATCCGTTAGAAAATGTGTTCATGTTATTCGGAATGAATTCGTTGTGTATTCTACTTCTATCTTTTTTCCCTCTCTCTCCCCATTTCTTACCTTTCCTATCTACTTCATGGATATTTCACTTCTTAATTTTCAACTCACTCACTCGCCCGTCACTTTTCTTTTTCTTTTTCATTTTATCTGTCCAGCTACCCTTTTTTGTCTCCTATTACCCCTTTTCACTTCTCTTAGCGACTGCTTACGTGTTTCCGTTTGCTCGTTTTTAGTATATATATTTGAGGTGCGGATTTCATCTGGGGTTCTTTCCCCTCCCGCTTTGTTTCACCCTTCCAGCTTCTGCTCCCCTCACTGTTCTGCCTCCT
>BNWK01000617.1 GCA_025998775.1 Alphaproteobacteria bacterium
TCGTCGTACGGAATGTTGCCTGCTTCCAACGCGAAAGAATCGGCTTCTGCCACTAATTCAATTTCGAGGCTCAATCACTTCACGCTTACGCATTCCGGCTCTCGTGCTCTCGGCCCTACGCTTAATCATGGCGTCGCCGCTTCTGATCCAAGGACTCGATACCTGGTGCTCGCTAGGCTTTCCAGAGCTGGGCTGCCTCCAGCTGTATCTCAGCAGCTTACAAATAATGCTCAATCTTGAGCTTTAAGTGAAAGTGACGTTATCTACGTTCTCGCCACTTTGCAGGACGCACCGCATTACTGACAAGTTTCAGACCTTCCCAAAATCCAACTCCTCAGGTTGAAGATGTATATAAGGGAAACAATTGGAGATTCGCAACATCGGATAGTTTCCGATTAGCGCTTCACAGTGAAACCCATATCAAACGACACGTGAAAGTACAGGGTATAAGAACTCCATAGGATGGTGATCTTCAATATTGGAGCAAATGCTTCAATAAGAAGAACTTATCGATATATGATCTAGCAATGAGGTGCATATGACAAATGCCATATTACTGAGGAGCCGTATGAATCGAAAGGTTCACGTACGGATTTGGAGCCGAGTCAGGAGTGGCGACCTTCCTGGCTTAGGTAACGCCATTAGTGTGTCCAGCTTCAAGCTGGTATACCTTTACGGATATCATTTGGCCGAAGTTCAAATTGCGGAAAAGCTCAAGGAAATCCGAGACTCATCGAAAAACACAAAGAAAATACGCATAGATGAGGCTCTGAAACAGGCGCAGAAAAAATTGTCGATATCTCTGGCCAATAAGCAAATTGAAGCCGTGAAGGCGGCCATAACCAATCAACCACTATCGACTAAAGTCGATAGTATGGAATTACGCTTGAAAAGCAGGTTAAACCCTAACTCCGCATAAAATTACCCCCTAAATAAGAAAAAATAGAAAAAACAAAAATATATCTTGAGGTTACGTTTTTGTTGTGCTATTATCTATACAACCTAATTAGGTAGTCTATTACTTTGTGAG
>BNWK01000618.1 GCA_025998775.1 Alphaproteobacteria bacterium
CATTGATTGGGCAATATCAGTCCATGTTTTTTTGAAGAATGACTTTATACAGTCTCTGAATTCTGTGGCAGTTTTGAAAAATCTGTTGTTTCTTGTATATTTGTTCATTACCTTCCACAAACGTTCAATGGGATTTAAATTTGGACTATATGTTGGCAAGAAAACCAAAGTAATTCCTTTGGCTTTTGCGGCCTTACGTGTCTCCAAGCTTGTATTGTATGCTCCATTGTCCAAAATCAGATATATCTTTTTCCCTGGATATTGCTCTTTCAAAAAGTCGAAAAAATCAATCATAGATTCGCTATTGACGGTTTTGTAGTCCTTCGTGTGGACCTCCATCTTTATCAATTCTAAAGCTCCAATGATGTTTAGACGAGTCCTGGACGCTGTAGTTCCAATGGTTTTATCGGAGCCTTTCTTGATCCAGCAAGAACTAATCTTCGTCGCCATCGTCGGATGAACCGCATCCGAAAATAAAATCACCTCATCATCTTTGATGTTTTTCTTCAATTCTCCATACTTTTCTATAAATTTCTCCTGCTCAACCGGATTCGCTTTCGCTGGAACTACCGCCGGCTTTCTGTATGAAAAACCGTTTGCTTTCAACCAATTAGTCATTCCGGAATCGCTGTATTTTACGCCGTACATCTCTTCTACATATGCACGGATCTCTCCTGCTGTCGCATAAGTCTTTGTTTCTAAATGTTTAATCAGCTCAGACGCTTGATCTGGCGTTAGCTTGCTTTCCGAACCTCCGGTCTCTAGCGAAAGCTTCTTCTTCGACAAATACTCATCCACATGCTTGCTTACCGTCGACGCGTCCCAAAATAACGCTTCCGATATAAGGCTGTAACTCCAGCCCTGATCGGACAATAACAACGCCTTTATGCGATCCCTCGTCCGACCATCTTTCTCGGTTCGGTGCCTCTTCTTCAAATCTGCTCTTTCTATATCTGTTAAAAAATTCTTCATGATCTCTTTTTAACAATTTTTTATGCAATATGCAAGTTCTCAATTGAGCGGAGTATA
>BNWK01000619.1 GCA_025998775.1 Alphaproteobacteria bacterium
CATTAAGAATCAAGAACGCTTGGACGGAATTGGTTCAAATGAAATTGGCGATTTTTAGTTTAGTTATTGGCAGCCTTTGAGGCTGCTCACATCCGACAAGCTCCCGGCTCTGCCGGGACGTCATGACGATTTTCAACGGAATGAAGACATTTTCTATGAGTTGAGACTGCTTTGGAGCAGCCTCGGTTATTGCAATTGGAGAGTGTACACTCATTTTATGCTCCTAATCCAAGCAGCAGTGTATTGAAGCCATTCATATTCATCTGAATATTGAGGCCATTTTCTCTCAGTTCGATGAAGTTGATCAACAGGCGCATAATTCTCGACTGTTCCTGCGGATATAGATATTTCCAAGTTTCGGCAAGGTTTTCCAACGATGATCGCAATTGCTTTTCGTCGACAGCATTTTCCTTCGCTAATTTCTGAATTTTCAGCATCACTTCAAGGGATTTTAGTTTGAATAATACCTCATCAATAACTCTTGCCTCAAGGCCTTCTGCTGAAACATTTCTAATCGGGGAATTGCAGTTGTTGCTTCGAAAATGTGTGTTGCAAGTGTAGTATCGATATTTCAATCCGTGGTTGTTGCAACTGGTTGGAGTCATTGTGGCTCCGCATATTCCGCACTTCAGAAGACCTTTCAGTGGATACGGACTAGATTTTTTTTGATGCTTTGTGCTCTTATTTTTCGCGAAAATTTCCTGAACTTTGCTCAAAATTTCTTCCACAATGATTGCTTCATGTTGACCTTCGTAAAGCTCACCTTTGTGTGTGACATAGCCTTTGTAATATGGATTTTCAAGAATGCGTCGCACAGTTTTTTTGTTGTACAACTTTTCGCCGTTGTTTCTACCTTTTACGTTGGGACGCGGCTTTGATCGATGTCCACGACGATTCAGCTCATCCCAAATTCCCGTGGATTAACTACCACAAAGATTTAACTTAGAATAAATTTTTTTAATTTGCTTGCTAGGCTCGAGAGGGATCACGTCATCATCACCGAAAACCTCACAAAATTGGTTGTGTCCG
>BNWK01000620.1 GCA_025998775.1 Alphaproteobacteria bacterium
TCTACCATACCATGCCTTCCTCTCTCCAGAGCTTCTTCCATTCATCTCTCCTCGTTCATTCTGCTGCTCTCTATCTATCTCACCTCGTTCTATGCAACACATCTATCTTACTTCAAACTAGCGAGTTTCCGCACGCTGTCTCTTGCATCTCCGTTGTCAAGGTATCTTCGTCTCCACGTACTCGTCCCAGGCTTATGCCGCGCGTAGATCACGATCTCTTCAGGCGCGATGCCGGCTCGGTTCAGCGCCGTTACTACTGCATGCTTCAGGTTCTTTGGGCGAGGATTTTCAATTCCAGCTGCTTCCATGCTTTCAATCGTTCGCTTTCGGATCTCACCGCTCTTCATCTTTCTGCCATCTTCGCTAATCCAGAAAGTTGTCTCTGCCGTCATTTGTCTTTCGCTCCTCAGCTGCCTGATTCTGTTCCGTAGTTCCAACAGATGCCTTACAGGGTCTAGTGCCAGTTCTCGTAATGCAGGTACGAATATCATTTCCGGTACATCATGCAACTTGATCGTAGTTTCGAACCACCAACCGTCTTTTTCAGGTTCGTTCTCCTCAGCATCCAGTTTCTCCATCTCCGTAGCTCTCAGGCGACCAAAGACACGAGTCAGAATGATTGTGGTTCCAAGCAACACATTCCAGGTGCGCATGCGTGGGGGTGGCAGGCTCCTTAGATACTGCCACAGTTGTTTGAATTCCCAGTTCAGTTTCAGTGGACGATGGACAACTGGCCTGTGTCTTCGAATTTTCTTGCAAGCTGCTCTGATCAGTTTACTCGGAGTCAGGCTCGGCCAGTTTGGATTGTATGAGAACATCACGCACACCGACGATTTGACATGCATCAGTACTTCCGAGGAATGTTCCGTGTGTTCGTGCAGCCAACGCAGTGCTCGCAGTATTGACATTTCCGCTTTCCGTTGACTGTTTATCTCCTCCAAAGTAATATGCAGTTCACGTAGTGCCTGTGCGTAGTAGGTGATTTCTCGTCTGAAGCGATCTTTGCTGGCAGTCCTCTCATTCCAAC
>BNWK01000621.1 GCA_025998775.1 Alphaproteobacteria bacterium
CGACCGTATTGTTACTGAGATGGTTGATTACATCTCCAAGTTGCGCCAAGTCCGTAATCGGAATCTGGAAAACGTTTGATAATTTAGCCATCGCATCGCCAGCTTCCGCGGTTGTCATATCAAACGCAGTGGACATTTTTGCTACCGATTCCGTAAAGCCGATAAGGTCTTTTGATGCAACGCCAAGTTGTCCACCTGACGCTGTAATCTGCGCCAGTCCTTCAGCCGAAAGCGGAATCGTTCGCGACATTTCCTTCAGCGAGTTACCCATTTTTAGAAGGCCGTCTGGCTCTGAAAAATCAACGACTTTAGCCACGTCAGCCATAGCAGATTCGAAGTCAACCGCAGCTTTGATTGGAGCTCCAAGCGTGGCCGCCAACGCAACCGCGTCCATCATTTGGCCACGAAGGTTCGCTCGCTGAGCCAAAACTGCATCGCGTTGCCCCATGATTTTATTCAACTCACCGTAGCGTGTTTTCAAATTCGCAATCGACGATCCAAGCTTGGATTGCTGAGAAACAAGCGTGCCGATATCGTTTCCGCTGGTTTTAATTTGCTCGGAAAGGTTGTGCAATGCATCTCGTTTTCCGATATAGGCATCCTTTGCTTTTGCAGCGGCGTTTTTCGATTTTTCAAATTCACGAACCATTGCTGCCGATGGATTTTCGGTACTTTTGAGCGCTACCGCCAGCCGTTTAACTTCTGCTTCTGACTCTATCCAAGCACGTTTCGCCTCTAGAGTTTTTCGTTGAAGATCTTGGAATTTACTTGCAACTCCAAGTGTAGATGAGTCGAGTTCTTTGATAATACCGCCGAGTTTAAAAAAATCGTTTTGGCTTGTGGAAATGGCTTCTTTAAAGCCACTACTTAAAGCCGCTCCAATTACAACTGATACTTGGTGTTTTGCGTCACTCATTTATTCAACTCCTGCAAAATAAAATGAATCCAACGTCACGTTGGCGCTTGCAATGCCTCAATCCACAACAAAAACTCATCTAAATCCATGTCCAACCATTCGGAAATTCC
>BNWK01000622.1 GCA_025998775.1 Alphaproteobacteria bacterium
ACGCCATACAGCATCGCCACACGTACACGCACATCGGGTTTTGGAACACTGTACAAACATCAAAAGTAGGAGGAGAGCAAAGAAAAATGAGAGAGAATACGTCGTACGTGTATTACCAAAGAAAATAACAAAGTAACGAACATCCCGCCCTCTTTTGCCGCCGTATCCAACGACAATATAGACGAAGACGAGGACAACGACGAGGACGACGACAGCGAAGAGGACGACAGGCGCATTCTCTCCTTCTCTTTCTCCCTCTCCCTCTCCCTGTCTCGCTTCCTCTCTCGCCGCGTTGCATCAGTCTCGCGCGGCACTGCCCGGTTTTGAACGGAGTATGAAGGGCGGTGCAGCACAGGAATCATGGCGGCGCCTGCAGTGAGTATGGACCGCGATGAGGAAGAAGAGGAAGAGGAAGAGGAAAAGGAAGATGAGGATGAAGAGGAAGATGAGGAAGAAGAGGATGAAGAGGAGGATGTGGATTTACCCTTCGCGGGTTTCCTTCTCCTCTCCCGCGCCTCATCTTCCCACCGCTGCTCCCTGCGCTCCCTCTGTTCCTTCTCGCGGTGTCTTTTTTCGGCCGCAAATACCTTTAAAAACGCGGCAAGAGTCCTTACGTGTGTGAGCAAGTGTGGAAGAAGGAAGCTGCAGATAGACAGAAGGTTGAAGGGTGCAGATGAGGCGGAGGACGAGAGGGAGGAGAGAGAGGAGAGGAGAGAAGGGGACATCAGACACGATGAGGAGGAGGAAGAGGAAGATGAGGAGGAAGAGGAAGATGAGGAGGAGACGGCGGCGGAATAGGTGGCAGCAGCAGTTTGAGAGGACAACGAGTAGGCCTTCCGTCGCAGCATGTTCGTTGTGCTGGAAATTGAAAAAAATAAAGAAAGAAAGCATACATACAACACAGACAGATATGTTCAACAGCAAAAAAATCAAAACAAACCCATACAAGTCCATATCGATGAACTTCTCTGTGTGATTACATTCGTACACCTAAAAATATGGAATATATCTAGATAACCGAATAA
>BNWK01000623.1 GCA_025998775.1 Alphaproteobacteria bacterium
ATCTCTAGTTTTCTGAGTAACTTAACTGCGTCAGTAATTTTTGTGCCATGTCAATTCCTTTCGAACATTCCTCTGTTTCCTGTCGTGAATTCGGATATCGTGAATTCTTTGAATCAATCAATTCATCTTTTGCAAGCACAGTCCCTGCTGATAATTCTGAAAGAACTCAATTTTTTTCAGTCTTTCCACACAACCCGACACATCTCAAACCTTCCAATGATTTCAGCACTACCACTAGTTCGGTTCTCGCTTTTCCTTCCGGCCTATTCGTGCAGGGCGTACCACTTCCTGATTTCTCACTTCCAATCAACGCAGATTCAGCAGACAGTGCAGACATGCACATCTCCTCACTAGACCCTGTCTCTTTGGACACTGACTGTCTCAACACATTCAACACCAGTCTGAATACAGGCGCAGACATGGAATATCATTGTGAGTCAAATACATCATCTATCTCTCCTCCTCTATCACCTGCGTCTTTCTCCTCCACCCCCACATCGCTCCCCTCATTTTCTCCTTCATTTTCTCCTGCTCCCACTCCTTCCTCTTTTTCTCCTGCTCCATTCTTATCACCATCTTTTCCTATTTCTCCTCCCACTCCTGTTCCTGTATCACAGTCATTTTCATATCCCTCCCCTGCGTCATCAACGTTACCACTGTTTCCTCACTCTAGTTTATCCACCCTTATGCTAGTTCCTCTCCCCCATTCCAACAGATTCAAAGAGGATGAGACAGAAGAGGAGCCACACCAACAGCGGCAACAGCAGCAGCTGTGGATGCTGTGGAAGCGATGGCAAAAACAGCAGCAGGAAAGGAATCAAAAGAAACAACAACAACAGCAGCAGCAGCAGTCTCCATACCCACCCAGGGTCAATCGCCATCCACCGCGCGAGAAAGCGCCGAACAGTGTGCGCGACGTGTCTGCACGCATGCAGCTGTACGACGGAAGGAGGCTGTGTGCATCGCGCGAGTGCTGCCGACTCTTTGCACCTGGACACGGAGACTACTGCAGGAAGAAGTGCCA
>BNWK01000624.1 GCA_025998775.1 Alphaproteobacteria bacterium
ATGATGAGGGATGAAAAAGTGAGAGGAGTGAGACTGAGAGTTGATTGATGTCTACCGTATCATTTTTTTGTTCTCTTCTTATCACATACACGTGTAACTTGTCATCGGAACAGAGTGTTGGGGTAGCAACTGAGCATGTCAGACATGGTTCAGACAGTGAGTGTGTGGCACTTGGGAGAAGAACAAGATTATCTGTGAGGCTTCTGCTCCATGTCTGAACAGGGAAGTATCTGTGCTCTCCTGTCTATTTTCAATTAAATGATTTCACTCTATCCTCAATTTCTTACCCACCACTGTCTCCTTCTTTTATTCCCGAACTTCACACACTCCCTCACACATCACATATCAACTTTCGACTTTACGATACTACCAGAATTTGTCTTTGACGCCAGAAAAGAACCGTTTAGAGATTAATCCAGATTCCTCAAAAAATTGATTGAAAGTATGATAATCTCTTTTTTTTCTTGAGACATTAATATGATTGAATTTATTAGACATTGTAATGAAGGAAATCAAAATAAATAAAACAAAATTTTTGCTGTAAAAACAAAATGTAACTCCACATGTGTCCCCAAATTTCTCTAACAGCTGTCTAGCACAGCTCCCACTTCCGTGCACTCCTGAACAGAGCAGAGCAGAGCAGCAGTCCAGCATACCCTCCATCCACTCCCAACTCCCGCTCCCACTTCTACTATCACTTCCACCTCCACTTCCACTTCCACTTCCTTTTCCGCTCCAAGCTGTGTCTGTGTGTGCCTGTGCTTGTGCCTGTGCCTGTCCCTCCAGACAGACAGACGCTGCAGCAAACGGTGTGTGCGATGTGCGATGCGGTGTTTCAGTATCTATGCTCTTTCCGTCCACACTGGTGGCGACAAGAAAGTCGCCAGGGAGAGTCGGTGTGCAGTAGAGAGTAGGCAGTGACGGAAAGAAGGAAAAGAAAAGATCGAAAAGGAGTGAAGGTGCTTCCACAGGGGTTGCAGGAGTCTCTGAAGGAAGGAGAGAATCATGGAGAGATAATAACAA
>BNWK01000625.1 GCA_025998775.1 Alphaproteobacteria bacterium
TGGTGGCTCAGTATTTTAAATCACTCAAAGGAATATACGGAAGAATATATAGAAAAACTTTACAAGGAGGAAATTATGCCAAACACAATTTATGAAGGATTGGGACGCATAAAGCTCGATAAATGGAATCCAAACTTGCTTCAAGATTACAATCGAGAAGTTGCAGAAATTCGAGAGTTTTACGCTCCACAAATTGCAATGGATATGAAGGATGCAGAAGAAAGAGGTATCGCAATTGGAGAAAAAAGAGGTGAAGAAAGAGGCAGTCTGAATAAAGCTAGAGAGATGGCGATTAAAATGTTAAGAAGAGGCTCTTCAATTGAAGAAATTGCAGATCTCACTGAATTATCAGAACAGGAAATACTGCAATTAAAGAAATGATTGCTAAAACCCCATCGTTCTTTCCTGCTCAGTCCATATAAGCGAGAAGGATTTGTTCACAAAATCGCTCAGTAGCAGGTTTTTGGGATGTTTACCGTCGAGAATGGCTTCTTTTATTTTAGGACTGAGCAGGTTTAGTTTCAATATCTTTTGTGCGTATCTTTTTGAAAATTTGTTTTGTCTGCAAAAATTTTCTAAATCACCGTCGAATTGTTCGTAAATGATTTTTTCCCACAGATAGGCTTTTAGAAGTCCTCGCATCAGCGTTTCGTCTGGCTCTTCTTTTTCTACCGAGTATGTTTGGCTGAGGACTTTGCCTTTGTGTCCGCCGCGTTTAACGATTTTCAACGGAATGAAGACATTTTCTATGAGTTGAGACTGCTTTGGAGCAGCCTCGGTTATTGCAGAGCTTGTACTCATTTTATGCTCCTAATCCAAGCAGCAGTGTATTGAAGCCATTCATGTTCATCTGAATATTGAGGCCATCTTCTCTCAGTTCGATGAAGTTGATCAGCAGGCGCATGATTCTCGATTGTTCCTGCGGATATAGATATTTCCAAGTTTCGCCAAGGTTTTCCAACGATGATCGCAATTGCTTTTCGTCGACAGCATTTTCCTTCGCTAATTCCTGAATTTTCAGCA
>BNWK01000626.1 GCA_025998775.1 Alphaproteobacteria bacterium
ATAAATAGGGAGAGGTAGAAGCAATCGGAGAGGGAGAGGCAGTAAGAGAGGAAGAAATAGGGATAATGGGAGAGAGAGAGGTAGAGGAAAAGGGAGTGGGAGAGGGAGAGAGAGTGTGTAAGGGAACACCAGTAAAATACTCGTGCTTCCTTCACGCACCCTTCCTTCTCTCCTTTTCCCTCTCCTTCCCCATTTCCTTCTCCTTCGCATTCTCCTTTTTCTTCGCTTTCTCCTTCTCCTTCTCTTTCTCCTTCTC
Source organism: Alphaproteobacteria bacterium (assembly GCA_025998775.1). Lineage (GTDB taxonomy): Bacteria > Pseudomonadota > Alphaproteobacteria > UBA3830 > UBA3830 > BNWE01. Next base: position 257 of record BNWK01000626.1, read on the forward strand.
CACCTCTATTTCTCCATCTCCTTCTCCTTCCCCTTCTTCTTCTTCTTCATATCTATCTTCTTCTAGTACAAAGACACGCTTAGGCATAAGTACAGGTGGGAACACAGGCACTGACACTAACATTGCCGTAGGCGCAGACACCGGTGCTGACCCAAAGGAGAACACAGAATCAAGCACATGCCCCGAGACGTTGACAGCGACGCAGACAGGACAGGTTCTTCTGCACACGAACACAAACGCGGAGATTGTAGGAAAGGAGATGACAAAAAATGTTAAATTTGGATGGGATGTGAGGATGGGGGAAAGATGGTGGGCTAAACATAATATGTGGCGGCAAAGTGGCGATGTGAAGAGGGACATATGGGGGGAGAAGGAATACGGGGACGAAGAGGTGGATGATGAGGAGTAGAGACGAGAAAATGAAATGGTAGAGTGGAAGGAGAAGAGAGAGGATATGCGGAACAAGAAGATATTGGAAGAGCCTGTTCGCCGAGATGAGATGCGTGCAGCTATGTATAAGCATGTTGGCCTGCTGCTCCGGCCGATGATGCGTGCACGGGGTGTGTGTGCACGGGGCGTCGTATACATCCTCTCCTGCGCGTAATGGGGAATGGGATGGAGAGTGGGAAGGAGAAAGAAAAGGAGAATGGGAAGAAGAAAGTGAAGAGGATTGGAATGGGGAGGAGGAGGAGGTGAGTAGAGACGATAACACGGTTTCTCCTTTCCCATTCGTAGTGTTTGAACTCTCTGTTTCTCTATGG
>BNWK01000627.1 GCA_025998775.1 Alphaproteobacteria bacterium
GGTGACAAACACACACAAAAACACACACACACACACACACACACACACAAACACACACACACACACACACACACACATACACATCCACACACATACACACACAAGCACACACGCAAGCACACATACATCCACACACACACACATCCACACACTCCTGCACATGTTCTGTTTGCTATTGTGTAGTATCCAGTGCGCAAGCGTCTGAGCGCCGAAGAGAAAGCACGCCGAAATAGGCTTCCTGTGACGAAAATGATGGTGTGCTTGCATATCCATACCTACGTACATACATCCATACATCCATACATACATCTGTCTTTTTTGATATTGCGGGCAAGTACAGTGTTTCTGTTTGTATACTTCTACTACAACTTCTGTATTTCTCTTTTTTCTTCTTTTGAATCAATGTGTGGTAATATATTTTACCTCTGATACAATGACATGTTTCCATAGAGCATACCTTTCGAGGCGACGGGGCAGCAGAAGGGGAAAGCGGGAGTGGGCGTATTAGGATCGATCTAGAGGCGGACGTGGAGCAGCTGGCTGCAGATGGGGAGTATAACTACATACTCGCAGGTGTCATACTCCACGGCTCGGGTGTGGTAGGAGGCCACTACCGAGCGTACCAGCGCAACTTCCGGGCAGTTCTGCAGTACATGCACGCCCGCCTGAATGCTACTGTGTCTTCTGCTTCTGCTTCCTCTGTAGCATCTTCTTTTACTCCTTCCTCAGCACCTTCCCCATCTAACATCAGTGCCTTTTCTCCATCCTTCGCATCTGCTCCTCTTTCTTGGGCGTCTTTAGAGATTCCCGAGTATGTGCTTCACCAGGATTGGATGAGTTTGGATGACATCAGGACCAAACCATGCAACTTTGACAAAGTTGCTGAAAACTGCTTTGGTCACGCGATTGATGGTTTGTGTATGTATGTATGTGTGTGTGTGTGTGTGTGTGTGTGTGTGTGTGTGTGTGTGTGTGTGTGTGTGTGTGTGTGTGTGTGTGGTGTGTGTGTGTGTGTG
>BNWK01000628.1 GCA_025998775.1 Alphaproteobacteria bacterium
ATCTTAATTGGTACGACTCTATCAATTGGAAGATTGCTCAGCATATATTCCAAATTAGAATTTTCAGAAATATGATTATCGTTTATGGAAAGCAGAATATCTCCGGATTGAATTCCTGCCGCTATAGCTGGAGATGCATTATCAACTTTTTGAATGACACATCCAAAACGTTCTCCAAGGCCAAGGGCTTTAGAAACATTTCTGTTAAAAGGAGTAACACTAATTCCAAGCCAGCTGCGTTTCATCTTGCCGTTTTGGCGCAGTTGCTCAATGTCCTGCTGTATGATTTTCGATGGAATCGCGAAACTGATACCGGTATTGCGGGCACCATCGTAAAATATTATTGTTATCATTCCGACGACTCTTCCATCGCAGGTACACAATGGCCCTCCGGAATTTCCCTGATTTATAACGGCGTCTACCTGTATGTATGGCACGAGGTCTCCGCCACTTCCCAATTCTGCGATTTGTCCGGATAAGTCACGTTCCTTGTGTGATACTATTCCAAACGTTACGGTATTGTCATACACATATGGGTTTCCAACGGCAAAAACTCCATCTCCCACTTCAATTGCATCCGAATCGGCAAATCTCACGCAAGAAAGCCTGGACCTTGGTTCGATTTTCAAGAGAACAATGTCTGTTCTGTAATCAACGCCAACTATTCTTGCATCATACTCATCGCCGCTTTGAACGATTACACGAACTTTTTCGATGGAGTTGTCTTGTATTTTCTGACGAGATCCAAGGACGTGGCAATTGGTTACGATATAACCGTTTTCGTCGACAATAAATCCAGTACCGTCTGGCTGATCTCCCTTGAAATCATCGCCTGTATAAGAAAAGAATCTGTTGGTATCTGGTTCACCAGCATCTCCGTCATTCTTGTACACAACTACTATTTTTACAACAGAGCCGGTAACGACATTAACACCATACTTAACCGAGAAAAAAGCTCCACCCCCGTGGCCAGCACAACACAATCTGGATTCAAGCAGCAAAAACAACGCAAACAT
>BNWK01000629.1 GCA_025998775.1 Alphaproteobacteria bacterium
TTCCTGATGATCGGTGCAAAGTTGACGTAATCGTTTAAATAGGCTTCATGGATGTGTCCTTTAACAACAGCTACGAAATATGGTAGTTTGTCAATGACTGATTGATCATCGCACTCTGTCCTTGTGGGATCAAAGATGACTTTACGCATTTGATCGTATGTTGAGTTCAGTCTGTTCATTCTTTGGAGTTGATACCCTGGCATGTACATTCTGTGTCCTGTATATGGATTACATGGATGAGGATTGCTTGAACAAACTGAGGGATAAAGGGAAGAGAAGTCACAACCTGTTATATGTGTCATTACGTTGTTAGTATCAGTTGAGTACACATGTCCGTTGTTGTATGACAGTTTGTTAATCTTAGTGATTCCTGAGTAGTTGACTCTATGTCCGACGTTGGACAACCCGCCGGTGATACCATCTCGGAGAATGTGATATGTAGCTTCATCGTCAAGTGTCATTGGTAAATGATTGAGTAAACAATACTTCTTTAACTGAATGTGGTATTGTGCTGTCTCAAAGGGTTTGTTTGATTTGGAGGTGTTGCACTCAGCACAGCATGGCATTACGTTATTGATTGAATGTCCTCTGTCGTTATCAATTCTGTCAAGAGTCGGATGTTTGAGTTCTGAGAATCTTCCTTTGCACATGTAGCAGACTACCTTGTTGTTATTAACAAAGAAGTTGTATATGTCCTTTGCTGTTGCATTACGCTTGCAGTTTCTTCCTGCTTCCTTATCCTGAGCTGTGTAGTTGTCGGCTTTGCTTTGACACCATTCAATCGTTACCTTGAAGTCAGGTGAGTTGTCAACAGGATTGTAGTCAGCATTGACGTCAAAGTCATCATACATCATCTTGTGCTTGACTGCATTTGCGATTGATGAGAGACTGATGTAAGAGAACATATCGATACCAAGTGTCTTGAATCTTTCGATCATATTCATGATAGGTGTAACTAAGACTTCATTGTCGCGTGTGTTGTAGTGTTCAAGATACTGCCATCCATTGTTGAAGT
>BNWK01000630.1 GCA_025998775.1 Alphaproteobacteria bacterium
TCCGCCTCCTCTACCAGTTCCTCCTCTACCAGTTCCTCCTGCCCCTCCTGCTTCCACCCCGTCTGAGTTTCCAATACCGCCAAACCCATACTTCTCTGTGTTCGAGGCACTCACCTCTGCCCGTACGGTGCCTCTCTCGCACTCTCCTCCTCCTCCTCCTCCTCCTTCCTGTCTCTCCCCTTCACCCGGGGTACCGCCAAATGATGCTGTTGCCCACGAGCTCCTTGCCACTGCTTCGGCAGATGCTTGCGTCCCGCGCTCACACTCACACGCTAGAACAGTCTCTGCTACTGCTCTTGCTGGTACTAATGATGCTGCTGGTGTCAGTGCTACGGCCACAACCTCTGCGTGCTCTCCTCCTGTGTTAGTTGTGGTTTCTGACAGTTCCATAACACTACTGATTGCTGGTGTGTGTATATGTGTGTATGAGGGTTGTGTCAGTCTGTTGTGTGGAGTCAGCATTTCTGTCCTGGTTAAAGCATGGTTGAATTTCTTGATTGATTGTTTTTTAGTTGTTGAATTATTTTTTCAATTGTATTTTTCATGCAGGAGTGTGGATGGGGGTGAAAGGTTGTACAGTTCTCAGTGGAGAAAATGGTCCTTCCTCATCCTCCTCATCCTCCACATCCTCCACATCATCCTCATACACTGCCTCCTCTTCTTCCTCTTCCTCTTCTTCTTCTTCTGCTTCCTCCTCCTCCTCCTCTCCTCCTCTTCCTCCTCCTCCTCCTTCTCCTTCTCCCCCCTCCTCTCACTCTCTCTCTCTCTCTCTCTCTCTCTCTCTCTCTCTCCCGCGCCTCCTCCTCCTCCTCCTCCTTTTCTTCCTTTTCCTCCACTTCCTCCTCTTCTTCATCTTCTTCCTCCTTCTCTCCTTCTTCCTCCTCTTCCTGCTCTTCTTCATCTCTTTAACACCCCTTCGGCAACAGGATGAGGATGGGGCAATACCCCACGCAGTGTCAAATTGTCCTACCGTTATATAGCGTTTACACTGGGGGGGTGTAGTGATGGGGTATT
>BNWK01000631.1 GCA_025998775.1 Alphaproteobacteria bacterium
TGCAGTAATGCCACCCACAATCGCACTTGGTCTGTCCATGTCTGCACAGAACTAGCACCAGAATGGAAGATCGTGAAAATGGATATGCTCTATGAAAATTCTTTGTGCGGACAGGCTGAGTGCTTCATTCCTTCTTAGGAAATATGTGCACAGCATGAGTCAGGAACGCCTTTTCTTTGGAAATACATTCCAAAATTGCAACCTGTTGTTTGTTCTATTGTTTCTTCACTGATGTAGCTGACGATGAAATACTCCTTTCACGCACTCGTCTTTTGTTGGTTGCGACAGAGAAATATTTCTTTGAAACAGTTGCCACGCTTTTCTTAAATAAAATCGAGTGTGCATCGACCACAGAATCCCCTGTTCCTTTCCTGATTAACAATCTAGTCTTCCGTGCTATTCTGTCTTTACCCTCGTGCCTTTGTATAGACTCGTCTGTCTGCTTATATAGAAATTATTATTGATGTGGATATTTTTGGCACAGACTCATGCTTCTGTTTTCACAGCTGCACCTTTCCTGCTCGCAGATATGTTGTGATGTATTTGTTCAATTTCTCATGATTCCACAGATTCAGATTCGTGCCTGATATGCTCATGTTTGAGCCTACCGGCTGTGAATCTGTGGAATGGCTCTATTTGAGATCGGGTATATCACCCTACTGTGAAGCATGAGTCCTGCGTGTGTTTCTTTTTCCACATCTCGTCACCATCTCCATGCAAACCCCCTCCTTATTGCGCTTGTTATCCTTCCACATTCTTCGCCATCTCCGTCCTGCGCCTGACATTACCCTTCACGTTCTCCCTGACACGGGGTCCCAATCAATTGGTATTTTCGAGCTCATGTCCAACACGGTAAAACCACACCCTTTGGGACTGCACCGAGGGAGTGTGTGTGGCCACAAGGAAACTCCGACCAGGAGTGGCAGAGTGGAACAGAACAAGCGCAATAAGGAGGGGGTTTGCATGGAGATGGTGACGAGATGTGGAAAAAGAAACACACGCAGGACTCATG
>BNWK01000632.1 GCA_025998775.1 Alphaproteobacteria bacterium
ACTTGAGGATTAACAGGAGAAAAAAAGTGTGATGCCGACAGCAGAAAGTCATTCAGCCACGCAAAAAATGACGGCAAGAAAACCGACAACAGATGCAAAAATGATGACGAAGAAGAGGCAAGAGAATATGAAGAAGAAGTGGATGATGTGGATATGAGAGGTGAAGAAGACACAGCAGATGCAGGGGAGAACGTGAGAGACGAGAACAGTGCAGGGGACAGCTGAGAACGAGAGGGGAAGCGGCATTGATGGCAGTGCTGGTGCTGGGGAAGAAGAGGAGCAGGAGGAGGAGGAGGAGCTTGCAGCCGAGGAGGCACGCGAGTACGAGCGCTTCCACGAGCGGCAGCAGATGCTGGCACAGTTCTCGTCCGTGCTCAAGATCGTCCCGCCTCCGCCCGAGGCCTGGCGCCTCCCCGAGACAGAGGCCGAGGCACAGGCACTGGGGTACGTGCTCGAGGCAGGCACAGGTGCAGGTGGAGGTGTAGGTGCAGGTGCAGGTGCAGAGGGTGCAGGCACGGAGCAGGAGATGCAGAAGGAGAGAGAGCGAGAGGAGGCAGGGATGGAGAAGGAGAAAGATGGAATGGAGAAGGAGAAGGAGGGGGAGGGAGGCGAAGATGTGGGTGCTACCACGAGAACAAAAACAGGGACAGGGACAGGCACAGGAGCAGGCACAGGCACAGCCGCAGGGCCCGGGGCGGCCATGAACCAGTTCGACATTGTGCTGGCAGAGAAAAGTCGGCTCCTGCGGATGCGGGAGGTGGTGGAGTCGATGGTGCTCAACTGGGAGAGGGGCTGGAGCTGGCAGGACGAACAACAGCGGGAGAAGGAAAAGGAGAAGGAGAGAGAGAAGGAAAGGGAAAAGGAGAGGAAGAAGGAAAGAGAGAAGGAGAAAGAGAAAGAAAAGGAGAAAGAAAAGGATAAAAAAGAAAAAAGAAAGGGCGATAAAAGAAAAGGAAATGTGTCTTTTGTTCCTCCGCAACCCCAATCACCGCCTCCTTCATCCCCCCTGCTG
>BNWK01000633.1 GCA_025998775.1 Alphaproteobacteria bacterium
ATAGTTTCCCACAATTCATCTATCGTCATTGTTTCGTATTGCTCTCTTTTTAATATATGTTTCATTTTTATTCTCCAATTGTAATTTGAAAGCGAGCTTTGCCAGGTGTAATTGTTCGCGCTTCCCCAAACAACTCCTGATACTCATGCGGAAGTGCCGAGTATTTTTGTTCTTCTATTGAATAAGCAATTTTTATAAATGCTTTTCTTTTTTCTTCTGGAATATGTTTCATTAGCTCCTCCATTTTTTCATTATTCCAAATAACTTTTTTCGGAACGTCCACAACAATTTGAAAAGCTCCATCGAAAAATTTTACTGTACCAGTATATTTGTTTTCTTTTTGCAAACTGTTTTTTATAGATTCTGCAAAATGTAAATTCAAGCCATCGTCAAGTTTTTCTTTTAGCTCTTTTGCGTGACTTGTTAATTTTGTAACCTGCTCATGCAGATCCATAAGATCATACGTGTCCAACGCGCTTATTTCCTTCACGCTTAAAGTTTCGAGTACTGATAAATTTTTCATATTTACTCCACTAAAAAACATTGCCAAAAATTGATCATCAGAATTGTTACGTTGATTCACCAAAAGAGAAATGCGTTTCAAATCTCGATATAAAGCGCCACGCGATTTTCCGGTAATTTTTGATGTCTCCGTGATGGAGTGATTCATCAGCAATTTGCAGAGCGTTTTATATTGACTCGGCAAATAATCCATCAAGCAATTAAGCTCGGCGCAATGATCCTTCATCACATTTTCATCAAAATTATCGTTTTCGGCGTATTCTTTGAAACCGACAAATGGCCCGCGTTTCGCACATGAAAAAGATCGCAACAAATTCGCCGCACATCGTGCCAACACTTTTCTGATGTAATGCTCAAATTCACCAAGCTTTTCATCAAAATTATGCAGACACTTTATGGCTTCGCACATCAACTCCTGCTCTATGTCTTCGATTTCCATGGAGCGAAGCATGTTTGTGCGCTTTAGATTTCTTGCGAAAATCCGCACAT
>BNWK01000634.1 GCA_025998775.1 Alphaproteobacteria bacterium
GTATGTGTGTGTTTTGTGTGTGCCTGTGTGGTGTGTGTGTTTGTGTGTGTGTGTGTGTGTGTGTGTGTGTGTGTGTGTGTGTGTATAAATTTCCCAATGTGGTTCTTTCGCAGTTCTCTTACTCTGTATTTCTGTCTTCGCCGTGCTGCAGGGAATGACGGAAGGGAGGTGCAAGCGAGAGCGCTGCGTGCTGTGCAGAAAGAATCACAACCTGCTAACGATCTGCCGCCTGGGATGAGGGAAGATGAAGATGGGCCAGGTCCTTGCGTTCGCAGGCTCCCTGAACGGTGCGGGCAATGGCTGGAGGTGGCAGTATCAGTGGAAGGGAGGACGTTGGAGGTGGAGAGGACAGAGGCAGAGGCGGAGGTAGTATCGGAGGCTGCATCATCAGAGATGGAACCGCATGCTGGCGATGGTGGACGCGATGGAGAAAGCGAACGGCTTCCTGAAACTGCAATTCCGTTTCAGCATCCACACACAATACAACACGACCTGTGCCGTATTCTTGCAGCCTTGGGAAACCATCCACCCCATCCTCCCCACTGCACCATCTGCACCGTCCTAGACACCGACGGGGAACGCGACGGTGGTGGTAATGGTGGTGGTGGAGCTCGAGCAGGGACGGAAAGCAGGAGGTGCAGCTCGAACAGGGGCAGCCGACCTGCCATCGGATGGGGCAAAGGCTGCGGGCGATGAAGGCAGTGTCACCCCTCGCTGGAGGAGGAGGACGAGAACCGTACCCTGATTAGGAAGGGTGCTGATGTGGGTGCTTGATTGTGAAGGATGCGTCGGTGTGTGTGTGTTCTGTGTGTGCCAGGATGTATTTGTTTGTGTGAATGCGTGTGTGCGTGTGTTGTGAGAGAGTGAGTGTGTGTGTGTGTGTTGTGTATGTATGTTGTGTGTGTCTGTATAGATGTGCGGTGTGTGTGTGTGTGTGTGTGCGTGTGTGTGTGTGTGTGTGTGTTAGTATCTATGTGCGTGTGTGTTCTTATAGATATATGTATATATATA
>BNWK01000635.1 GCA_025998775.1 Alphaproteobacteria bacterium
ATAAAGTTTATGCGATAAACACACGATTTGAAATTAACACATACAAAATACCTGCACACACAAATCCACACAAAAATTTACACAAAAATCTTCACAAAAAAAAACAAACACACGAAGTTTTTCCATTTGGAATAATATTCCGTTTTTTTTGAGAGAACATCTGGCATGATTCCAGTTTTTTAGGACAAAATTACCTGGTTAAATTTAAATTAATGTGAAACCAATGTGTCCCGAACGGGAGCCCTCTGTTATAGGTAACTTTTGAAGGAAACTTAGTCAGATTATTCAAACCAGATTTTGGTGAATTTTTGTTTTTTTTGTCATGATTCTTGTCATTTTCTTGGCTGTATGGAAAGTGTTTGGAGCAGATCCAATCAAGGTTACTATTGTGGGAGATTCAATAACGTGTTGCACCCCTGATGGGGATCATGCTTATCCAAAACTTCTTCAGTCATTGGCGGGAGATGTTTATGAAATATCGAGTTATGGTGTGGGTGGAACTTCTGCAATGACCAGCGATCATATCGATCCCGAATGGCAATCTTATCAGGACACGAAGGAGTATCAGCTGGCTTTGGAATCAAAATGGTAATTGTATTATTATTATCTTTTGATTTTTTTTGTTAGGCATTATTTGGTCATAATGTTGGGAACAAATGATGGCCATCCACGCAATTTTCCTGGGGCAGAAAAAGCCAGTGTTTTTGAAGCGGATTACAAAAAGTTAGTTCATTTGATTCTTGTCTGTTACTTGTTCTTGTTAACAGTCTTGTTCAATCATTTATAAAAGTCAATCCTGAATCCACTATATTTATTTGCACCACTCCTTATTCCCATGAACCAAATTTGAATGATAGTTATCGTGAAAAGGTTTTTTTTTTTTTTTTTTTATAATTTTAAAGCCATTCAGGTGGAAACTAAATACATTAGGCCAATTAAAATTAATACACCACCCGAATTTGTTTTAAAAGTTTGTTTTTTTTTTTTTATTTCTTTTTTTTTTTTTTTTT
>BNWK01000636.1 GCA_025998775.1 Alphaproteobacteria bacterium
GATTTAATTTCGATACCAGTAACGAAAGTCAGATACGACGAAGCTTTTGAATTCATTAATAATATCGTTGAGGTTAGAAATACGTATGAAGAAGTTAAAAATAAAAAACTGGAAGCTACGAAAGAAGAGAAAAAAGAGCTGTTGCGATACCTGGATATTAAGAATTCTAGACTTCATCGTCTTCATACTCTGATTTTATTTGATGATACTACATCCTTATTTTCTGACAAGAAGAACCCATTAAATCAATTGATACTAAGGAACAGACACAATAAGATAAGTTATTTCTTAAACGTTCACTCCTTTAATCGTTCTTCCGTTCCTCTCTATATAAAGAAGAATATGACTTCCTTATGCTACTTTGGAGGATTTTACGCAATGGATTTCAATAGTTTCTTTCTTCAGTTCAACTCTCCTATAAACGGACAAGAACAATACCAGATCAAGAGATATTCTATACTTCGATTACAGCCAGGAACGTCCAAAGGTTGATGTACTTAAGCCAAGTTAAAGAATCTAAAACGTTTTTTATTTTGTTTTAAGTATATTGAATGACAGACGGAGTAAAAGTGATAGAAGAATTCACACCAAAAAAGATAAGCTTGAGGTCAAAAGAAGATTTCCAGAAATACCTTGATATTCACAAAAACGATGTGAAAGATGTGTCAATCTATAAATTAAACAAGATGTTTTCAATTCCAAATTATCGCGTAACAAAAATCAAAGGTGAAATTGCCTTAACAGTTCACAGATATATATCGCTAGAGAGCAGATTAAATAAAATCTCCGACATAAAACAGTCAGTTAAAATGGAAGATATGAAATTACTGGATGACAAAATTAATTACATTATTGAAATCCTTAAAGAGAATAATTTAATTGGAGAAGAATAATTATTTTACAAGTGGTAAAATAATCCCTCCAAGATGGCATATCAACATTCCTCAACTTATTTATCGTTAAGGCAAACGTTCTAAAATTCAAAGATGAGACCGAGTATAAGACTAAAC
>BNWK01000637.1 GCA_025998775.1 Alphaproteobacteria bacterium
GATGTTGGAGCATTGAACAGATACATAACTGCCAATATAAGAGGCACATACTTGAGAGATAACCCTATTTCCTTTGCCCGAAGAGCCAGAAACGCCTCGCTGTATCTGGAGCACATAAAAACAAAACACACTAGCATGTAATACCAAAACTTTGAGCCCAATTGCTTGATGTCTGACCTTTTTATAGGAAATCCCTTTCTATCTTTTAGACGTGTTATGCCTTTAGGTTCTTTGATGCCAAAATATATTAGAAGTACCGCAATAAACATTGGAATAGACGCTAGCCAATAGACGAGTCTTATGCTTTCGGATGAACCTCCAGCGCAATTGGATAATACGAAAACGCAGGCCACGGAACCCACTAGAGATCCTACGTAGGCAAAACTATTGCGTATACCATAACTATCGCCCTTTACTTCCCTCGGAGCACAATCGGCAATGAGTGCATCCCGAGGGGTATCTCTCAGACCGTTGGTTATTCGCTCAAGAAACTGAGCCGACACATATAGGCCGAGCCCTTTTGATATGGCAAACATAGGCTTTGTGAAAGCAGCGCATAGATACCCTATCAAAATGAGAATCTTGCGTTTTCCCAACCAATCGCTGAAAACTCCGGAAAATAGCTTTACCAGATACGCTATAGACTCGGACAATCCTCTAATGTACCCAACAGCTGCCGGAGTAGAGCCAAGAACATTTATGACGAATTCGGGAGTTAAGGCCGTTATAACGACCGCCGCCGAATTGGAAAAAAAACTAACCAACCCCAATATCCATATGGTTTGTGGAATTGAAACTTTTCTATTATCAGAGTTATCATTTAATGACATTGAAGGCTCCACAGTAAAAGCTGCTGGCTATCTTCTAACACACTATTAAGCATTTTGGTAGTTAAAATCATAATATTTTTTACAACAAGCTCAACACATCAAGTCTCTTCCTAGAGGTGTGAAGACTTGATTTTTTGTGTGAAATCGCCGAATATTAAGTAAGTTTTAGTATTTAGGAG
>BNWK01000638.1 GCA_025998775.1 Alphaproteobacteria bacterium
CACGATGGAACTTATGGTAGTCTGCAAAACATAACTATTACAGTCTCAGATTATCACATCGAGTTCAAGAAAGCAAACGGAGCACGAGCAGAACTTATTTGGGTCACATCATAAATGAATTTTTATTTCTACGTAAATGACTTACGCTTATGCAATCAATCAAGCAATTCCCATTGTTGAGTCAGTAAACGGTAGATCGGGTGTGGTAAATTTCGAGGGCTCAGAGTCAGTGTTAGTAAAAAACACCAGAGATGGAATCAAATTTGAGGTTCATCCTGACATCCTTGGTGGACTTGGACCTGGTGGTGAGAGCAATCACGCTGGTGAAGGTGAAGATAGCATAGCTTTAGGCAACGGCAGCACCGCTACGGGAGATGATAGCATAACTTTAGGCAAAAACAACACCGCTACGGGAAATAAAAGTATAGCCATTGGATTTGCTAACACAGCCGGTGGAGTAAATACTTCTGTAGTAGGAAAAAGTAACAGTATTACGTCAGGTTATAGTGCCACACTTGGTGATGAAAACAACGTCACAGGCGAGTCCTCTTTTACAGTAGGAAGCAATAACAATATAATTAGTAGTGGTGGTGATGTTGTGGTTGGTCGATGTAACTATATTTCAGGTCAGGACTCGTTTTCAGTAGGGAACTATAACACAATAAGCGTTGTTGGTGGTAGTGCGTTTGGCGATAATAACAGAGTTAATGGAGCGAGCGGTACTGCAATCGGATCAAGGAGCGAAGCTAATGGGGAGAAAAGTTACGCCTTTGGATATCAAAACATTGTCTCATCAATTAATAGCGTTGCGATTGGTCAGGGTAACTATGTTACAGGTACGGGTTCGTTTGCAATGGGAAAATCTAACGAAATAGTTGATGCTATTAGTAGTGCGATTGGCGACAGCAACACAATTGATGCAGTAAATAGTGCTGTAATCGGAAGTAGGAATGCAGTCTATGGGGAAAAAAGTTACGCCTTTGGATATCAAAATAGGGTTGATGGTAAT
>BNWK01000639.1 GCA_025998775.1 Alphaproteobacteria bacterium
ACCTCTCTGCTCCCTCTACTTCTCAGCTTCCTCCTGCACCTGATCCTCCTCCGTCCAAGCTGTTACCCCAACCTCCTCCACCTCCGCCCGCTTCTCCCACGCCTCCCGCACCCCGTCCTCCCCCTTCTTACCATGGGTTACCAAAGACACCTGCCTCTCAGTGCACATGCAGCTGCCACTGTTCCTCCTCCTCTGCTTCCTCTTCCTCTACGTCCTCTTTTTCTTCTTCTGCTGCCTCCGCCCCTCTTCTGTTCCGCCCATTCCAGGATGATCTAAACCCACGTCTTCTCGAGTTGGACGCAGAGGATGAGGACGATCCGTACTGCGGGCCGTGGTGGACGCTGAACGATTACGACCTCGAGCTGCACATTCGTGAGATCCAGGTGCGCGAGCATTTCGACGTGATGTGTCTGATGCAGAAGCTGAAGCTACCGATGAGAGACTTCGACCAGCTCCTTTTTTTCCTCCACCATCAGCACTCCTACTTCATCCCCCACTATCTTAAATACACACACCACTCGAGCGAATGCGCGAACGAGTTCAAAGACATCCTCTACTCCGAGTTCAAAGCCGATGACCGCCGAGACATCGTCAATGCTGGCCCCTTCTCCGCCAACTTCGACGTGTACACTGACGTGAACGGCTTCCAGGTTCTGGGCATGCACATCTTCTACTGGGGCCCAGACGACAAAATCGTGTCGAAGTTCATCAGCATGTGCCGCCTGGACGACGGGGAGACGGCGGAGCAGCTGCTAAAGCACTACCTGGAGATGCTGCAAAAGTGGAACATCCAGCCAGAGTTCCTGGTGCACGCCTCGCTCGACAACGCGGAGGTGAACATGGGCGTACACAAGGGGTTCGCGAAACTGTTGAACGACATCGGGTACTACGTACACATCACCCCCTGTGCATGCCATACGTTTTTTTTTTCCTAATTTTGAATTTATTTCTCTCCATTTTTTTTTCTTTAGAGTTCACCGTATCACGCTATGATGCGTGTTTTCTTC
>BNWK01000640.1 GCA_025998775.1 Alphaproteobacteria bacterium
AATAAGAAGTCAGTAAGTCTGATCTTGTTCTTATACTGATCGTGTTCAACTATACCTTGCTTAGCTAACGTGGCTGTGCCAATATATGAGTCATTCTTGATGTGCCAATTTTTGTTCTTCTTTCCTTCCATCCAAACACACATCACGACATTCTTCTTCTGTTGCCTTGATTTCTAGCACACTGTTTTGTGCTCTTTTCTGTGTTGCATGTTGTTGTATCTGCCTACAGCTCGATGAGCTATCGATATTCTGACTTGTTTGAGAGTGTTTGATGATTGGCTTGTGCCATCTGCGTGTTTTGAGAGCGTTTGTGTAGGGGGATAGAGTGCTGAATGATAGAGGTTTTTTGTGCACTTCTTCTTGGAATAAGTTTGTATGAACATTTTTGTGTTTCTTTAGCATCTTTCAAACTGTATCTCCATCCATTTCGTGATATTGTTGTCGTTTCTCTTGTTTCTCTCCCGTTTTCTCCACCACAGCCCTTCCTTCTCTTTCTAGGCCCCCTGTCTCCCTCCCCCGTTACGCGCCCGACTCCTCGTGCATCGTGCAGAACAGAACAACACGCCAGTAATGTCAGACGAGGGTGCAATCGATCCTGTCCATCATGCCTGCCTGCGAGAGGGGTCGTGTCTTCGGAGTGCCCACACACTGCATAGGCTGAACACAGAGTGGGTATCAGGGATTCAACAGGGAGCGGAAGGCTAGGTGCAGTTGAAGTAGCGGAGTATGGCAATGGGGAGGATAACAATCGCAGGCCGGGTGGGCGGCAGCACAGACGGGGTGAAGGAGGACATCATATCTCTTGTATCTCTTCCTTCTCTTCCTTTCTTTTCCTTTCCAGGCCTTTTGTCTCTCTCCCCAGCTGTGCACCAGAGTCGTGGAGCATCGTGCCGAACTGAGAGACACCACGATAACTGCAGACGTGACAACACTCGACCCCATCGACCCCGCAAGCGTGCGAGAAGAGCCGTGTCTACGGGGAGATTGCACACTGCACAGGCAGCCT
>BNWK01000641.1 GCA_025998775.1 Alphaproteobacteria bacterium
GGATTTGTAATTTTTTTTTTTTTTTTTTTTTTTGTGTTTTTTTTTTTTTTTTTTTTTTTTTAGTTGTATTGGGGGTGTTAAATAATGTTCTGACGTGTACTATTATCTACTGACTTTACAGGTGTGAATGTCGTGCCCGATGAGTTGAAAAAAATGAAGGAAGAGCAGCAGAAAGAGGGGGTAGGTATAGACACGTCCTTCGAGATGATGACGCTGAAGGAGATGGTCTTTCCTCAAATGCTTCAAGAAGGTGCGAATTTTTTTGAGGAGCAGGGAAAGGAGAAGGAGGAGGCAGGAGTATGGAAGAATGGAAAGTATTATGAGTTCAAGAAGAAGAAGAAGAAGAAACTTGTTCTGCGAGACTTTCTCCCACCACATGGTGTTCTATTAACCACTGCACAGAACCATGTGTACGAGATGAGCAGCCAGTTGATGAATGAAAATATCATAACGGATGATGATGTTGAAAAAAAGAACAGTAGTTTGATTGTCGGCGGCGGTGAGGAGCAGCGCAAAAAGGAAGAGAAGATTGTCTACGACGTTTCCTACGAGTTTGTACCTCTTTTCGACTCGGATTACGATGCTTCTGCCCGTTCCACGCTCTCCTCTCTGTCCTCTTCCACCGCTTCTTCTTCCTCCTCCTCCTCTTCCGTCACCCCCACCATCGGATCGACCTCCTTCCTGAGCCAGACGGAATATGCGCAGAATACACCCCTCACCTCCTTCTACCTCAACGTGCTTGCCCCACTTCTCGCTGCCGGTGTCAACGTACTTGTCGACGCTCCCCCCGCAGGGAAGACAACCGCGATGCGAATGGTCGCCGACCGATGGGCCCGCGGTGAATGGGGCAAGCGCAGCGCAAAGGAGGACCTGTGGCGCAGCGCACGCACACGCGAGGTCGTGCGGATGATGGCGGAGCAGAAGCGTCTCGAAAAAGAGCGCCGTTTCAACGATCTGCGCGAGGCTTCGCTAACAGGGAAAACAACAGCCACCACAGGATTTAGC
>BNWK01000642.1 GCA_025998775.1 Alphaproteobacteria bacterium
GAAAGTATTGTGATTTTCCATGAGTGGGTGTTTTTACGATTTTTCTTAGTGAAAACATCGAAAAAAAAGTTGGCTCTTTTCCATGAGTGCGTATTTTGGTCATTTCGAAAGTTGGCTCTTTGACAAAATGGTCGAAAAAAAAGTTGGCTCTTTTCCATGAGGGCCGATTTTTGGTGAAAAGTGATGGAAAATATAAGAAATGGTCAAGCATTTGATTATGTTGACCAATTGTGACTCCCTCATCATAATATTTTTACCGCGTTCAGCAATGTTGCATATCAACTCATAATCATTAAGTAATAGTTCAGTTTGATATTCGATGAGTAGATCTTTGAACTTTTCGATGATTGCTGTTGATGGAGACATTAGAATATCTTTGGGCTCCTCTTTCACTGGAATTGTTAATGCATCAGGTCGAAATGCCTTTGGTGTTAGCACAAGAGGAGAAATCGAAAGGTTTGATGCTGGTCTTGGACTCGATGGAATCTCCAAAAAGTTGTTGACTATTATTGAATTGGTGTTTGAACTGGTGTTATCAAGGTGTGTTGATTTTTGCTTCTGTAATTTCAGTTCCAGACTCGGTGCAAGACTGCTGAGACTCATTTCCTTTCTCTTGAGTTAAATTTTCGAGAGTTAATAAATGTAACTTCTTTGCATTCAATGTAAGTTTCTTCTTGTTCTTATCTCTGAAGAAGTAATGATTGTATTCAGGTCGAGTTTCTTGTTTCACCAATGTTCTGAACTTTCCATTCTTTATTTTCTTGTATACTTTGTCATCGATAACATAATATGTAAACTCTAATGGAATACCTCTGAGACAATTCACCTCTCTGAATTCCGCTGAATTTAGACTATCTAATATCTCTCCCTTATTGTGTTGCATTTCATAGAAGATAAAAAATTGAAACTTAATTTTTTAATTCTTAATAAAATGAAAGACTTGATGTTAGTCTACTTTGGTGTTCACGACTTCTACGAGCATAGCACAAATACGTGGTTTAGTAT
>BNWK01000643.1 GCA_025998775.1 Alphaproteobacteria bacterium
GGAGAGAGGCAGGGGAGAGAGTGGAGCGGGAGTGTGGGTGATCAAGTCGAATCCGGCTTACCGGATAGTCGATGTTCCGCGGTGGCGAGAGGAGGATGTGCGCAATAAAGATGAAATTGTACCCAATGGAGGAGAAGATGTGCCCCGGGTGCTGGAGGGCCTTAGGCATGCAGATTGCGGTGAGGAAATGGATCGGAACTTGCTGCTAGGGTTCAAGCACGGTCTGTGGATGAAGGACACTCATTCGGATATACCAACGTATAAGCTGTTCATACCTGCAGTGACGATCACGCGGGAGAAAGGGCTGTCGCACGACATCATGTCTTCAGTGGAACCTCCACCCGCAGAGCACATCGTCCCGTCAATGATTGCGGAGGCGACACTGACTGTGGTTTGCTTTTATTCATCCTAGGTTCTGAATCAGTGTACTTTCCACTTACAAATTACACACTTATTTGCAATTCATGCTACACATGTGTAGGACGACGTTTTATTCGGCGGGCGACCAACCCTTCGTCCGAACAACCGACCAGCCACCATCCTTCTTGCACGCATATTCCAGGCGCAGAGCGAGTATCAGTTGGCTGTCGACTACATCAGTCAACTACCGTGTGCTTGCGCTGTGTGCGTTCTGTTCTGCCTGTGTAGTGTCTCCTTTAATCACGTGATTTTTCTCTTCTCCGTTTACCTTTGGCATTCACACAAGGCCACACCTCTCCTTCGCCCTCTCATAAGATGTTGGCTATTCTTCGGAAGTGCTGTTTCCCCACTTTGTCTTTGATTCACTTTGTGTTATCTCTTGTTTCTCTTTGTTGGCATTCTATTTTCTGTGCAGGTACGATATCAGTAGTTCGGAATTATCAGAACAGGAAAGATCTCTGGTTAAGGAAATGCTGGAGTGGGTGGAAAATGGCCATGAGCTAAACGGTGTCATTTCTTTTAAGACATTTGTCTTATGTGGCTGACTCTGTATGAATGAATATTTCTCCTTCATTGACTCATTC
>BNWK01000644.1 GCA_025998775.1 Alphaproteobacteria bacterium
GTTTTCTGTCACTTTTCACCCCTTTTTGAGCACCTCCGACCTTGCACTTTTTCATTCACGAATGAGCGTTTTTGAACACAATATTGCCTTAAACGAGTATGCACCAATGGTTATGCTCTGGTGAAACTTGCAACTTTTTTATTTTTTTGATTTTTTTACCAGGTTTCAAAAGTGCCCAGTTTCAAAAACAACTTTTCAAAATTTTAACAGCTAATAAACGTAGATGACTGACAACACTTTGAGAACACAAACTGAGATTGAGAATGCGTTCGACACTGCATACATCTACGAAAGTGAGATTCCACATGCTGACTACCTGAGCATGAAGACAGAGGTGGTGAGTACAGCTATGAGCATGCTTGCTGAGAAACGAAAAGTCACAGCAACAACTATTGAAACAATGGTTCATCAAGCGGCTGAACGTTATTTCCAAGATCAAGCAATCGTTGACAATCCCATGGGAGGCAGCTCAATAGCGCCAATGAAAAAGCTACCGAAGTCAGCACTCACACCAACAAATCCATTCGATCCAGCAGTTGTTGATGTCCTCAGATCACTCTATGATGATGATGATGACGATGATGAAGTGACTAGTGAAAAGCGACATCGTACAACTGGTGAGTACGGTCACAGAGTGGTTGTCAAAGGTCCATATTTCTATGATGACACTGAGGATTCATCAACACCGGAACACTTACTTGGAGCTCAGCAAGACCCTCCCGTTCATGATCACTACCAACCAGACATCATTCAATCAAGTGAACCAACGAGTGAAGCAGCGCCTGTAGCGGTGTCCATTCCATCAGCACCAATTGCACCAGAGGATGAGCCTAGTGAGCGGACAAAACGTCACGCACAACCGATATCAGGTGAGAGTTTGCAAGTGCAAGAAGAGACCAATGTAGAACCACTGGCTAAGTCACACAAACGCAAGAAGGTTACATTTCTGGTTATTGTATTCGAAGACGATCCAGCAACTGAACCCGACACTGAACCTGAACCC
>BNWK01000645.1 GCA_025998775.1 Alphaproteobacteria bacterium
CTGTCTGTCTGGCCTCTTTTTGTTTGTTTGCCGTTTCTTTGTGTGTGTGTGTGTGTGTGTGTGTGCTTGCGATGGTGGTGGTGTTAGTGCTTGTGAGAGAGTTTGTTTCGACAGTCAAGCCTACCATCGGGGGCAATAAGGGAGAGGTTGGTTGCGAGCGGGTGCTGCTGCTGCTGACGACGACGACGAGTGGTGGTCTGCCAGTTTCCGTTGGCAACGGATGCATTATATCTTCGCTAAACGCCCTTTCATTTGTTTTCTTTTCTATTTCCTCCTCCTTTTTTTTTTTCCCACTAGTTTGCGCTTCTGGCACTCTTACCATCATCTCTGACAACGTTACATTGTTATCCTGCTGAGTCTGCAGCCTTTGACTTTGAGATCTGTCTTCCGTGGTCTTCTTGATGGCTTCCAAAATAGAGTCTTTTTCCTTTCTTCCCTTTTCTTCTTCTTCACTAAATCCTATCTTTTCGCCAGCTTCCAATTTTCTCTTCTTTTCCATCTTGGTTAATAATTTCTCCTTCTTTTCTTGGTTTTTTTTTTTTGTCTTTTCATCCCTTTCTTTCTCTTTCTTCATTCTATTCTTCAACTTTTCTTTCCTTTCTCTTCCCTTCATTTCTTTAGTCACCAGCTTCTCAAATATGGTGTGTGGCCGGATATACACAACGTTTTCAAACGTATCTGCCCGCCGTAGTTTCCGCTCGTGAAGGAAAAAAGCTGAGAAAAAAAATAAAAAAAGGAAGAAAAATCCTTCAACACCGTAATGCATACGACACACACATATGCACGACATAGAAACACATGCGACACTTAAGACATACATAATACACACACACATACGTAAGACCCACATACGCAATACACACACACACACACACACACACACACACCTGACCTCTTCTTCCTCATCTGCACTCACCTCCAACACCCATGATGCTTCTTCGCTTATTTCTCCCTCAAAACAGCCTTTAGTCCCTTTTGATGATAAATACCCCCTTTCTGTGA
>BNWK01000646.1 GCA_025998775.1 Alphaproteobacteria bacterium
GTCCATTGCTTCAATCGGACCTGGAGGTGAATAATTCCATTCCCGAACCCAAATCTTTACTTCTTTTATATTTTTACCAGTAATGTCAAACTCCTTTGTATGTTCAAAATTGTTAACATTCATTAAAAACCCAGCCTTACCATCGATAACTTTTTCATTTTCATGTGCATGTATCGTCTTCATCTTATACGGTGTGTCGGTGGAGATATTACTGAACATTCTTGATGTGCGAGTCAGAGCTCTGACAGAATTATCACTTTGAATATGATAAACAAATGACCCAAAAACCCGAATTATTTTTTGATACTCACCTGAGGCGTTAACAAACCAATTAGGAAGAAGACCCGAAGCGATATGTCTTGCATTACGTTTCTGAATTTTTAAATCTCTATCATCCGAAGTATTTATATAAAAGTCATTATCGTCGTCATTTGGGTCTGAATGATTAAAAGCCTTTAGAGGATTCCAAGGTTGAATATCTGTTTCGTAAGTACCAGAAGGAGGAAGAGTAGGTGGGTTCCACTTCAAAGAGTCTAAATGGACATCAAGTAAAGACAAATCTTTTGGTACCATCGGAGCTGGAGCACCTTTATCTACATCCCATTTTACATTATACGGATTTTCGGTTTTGTAGACGGTGAAATAACATTTTTGAACAACTTTTCTTTCACTCATACGGAATTCAATGAAAAGACTTTTTTATGTGTAATTAAAAAAAAGGAAAATGGCTCATTACAATTACTACCAAAACAGACCAGATTACATTACAAGTATAAACGGAATATCAGGTTCATGCCATATAGCTGCAGTAGATGAGAGCATCAGTATCGGAACAAATGATGGTGTTATCTGGCTCAGCAATAATGGTGTACACTCCGTGAATGGCATCAATGGTAAAGACGTTATCATTAAAGAAAAAGACGGTAGTATAGATGTATCCAAAAGCGGAAATTCAATCGAACTTTCAATAGCACATGGTAAAGGTCTTACAGGCGTAGAT
>BNWK01000647.1 GCA_025998775.1 Alphaproteobacteria bacterium
ATCATAGGCTTCAATTCGGCAAAATTTGATATCAAACTTTTAAACAAATATCTAATTAATGATTCATCAAAAATTATAAAAGTACTCGGTGACTGTCGTGAAATAGTGACCCAACATAATAACAGACCTAAAAAAGAATTTAAAAAAGAGCGGATGTATGATGATAATTTTAGTTATGATTTCTGCTTAAGGTTCTTGGATATTAAAAAGTTTACAGCAGGCGGTACGCTCAGGGATTTTATCACCGCTTTCTCAAATAAAAACGAAAAAACAGTCGAAAAAGGATTTTTGCCTTATGAAGCTTTTAATCTTAATAATATCAACTTTGTGCTTAATCAAAATATTCCGTTTGAGTACAAAGATTTTTATAACTCTATCGAGAAAAAAATATCAATAACTCAGGAACAATATAACACATATCTAGAGGACCAGAAAAAATTTTTAACACGATGGGATTATTTATTATACTATAATGAAAACGACACAAAATCTATGATTGAGCCGATTAATAATTTAATAAATCTATTCGAGGAGGAAAATGTCGATATGCTTTTTAATTACTCACTCGCTGGTTGTGCGTCGTTAATTAAGTATTCATATTGTTATACAGAATTTGATATTAACCAAAAATATACGAACGATTACCCAAAAATGAAACCTTATGAATTATCAGAACAAAAATATAAATATATGATTGAAAATTACAAAAAACAAGATGAGAAAGCAGGAAGGCCGACAAACGATAGTTTAACATATGATGATCATGATGAAATTAAGCGACTTATTATGACTAACTCAAAATGCTACCTTTGCGATAAACCGTTTTCATACGACAACAAACCAACATTCGACAGAATTGATAACGATACATCACACACAAAAAAGAATATCCAGTTTTCATGTGATTACTGTAATAAGTGTAAATCAAATAATGACGAAAAAACATTTCAAATGATGATACAGATAAAAAAGTTCGCAGACATAAACCACTTACCTAAAA
>BNWK01000648.1 GCA_025998775.1 Alphaproteobacteria bacterium
AACCAAATACAACTTGTCAGCTTCAATATCGTCTTTTTTTTGTAAGGGAAGCGGTTAAACCGCCCTACGGTTAAACCGCCCTTTAATTTTGGAGAACATGGAGGGCGGTTTAACCGATGTGTGCTGTAGTGCCAGAGATTGCATTGTTGTTGGCTGGTCTTCGTAATTTGCCTTATATACTTCGACAAGCTCATCTCCCGTTTTGGTACCAGACACCACAAAAGGCATGGTGCATCTATGTCCGTGTCTCTTTTCCACGTGCTTCCCAGACCAGCGTTTACTCCATTTCACTTTTTTTTCTTTTGTTTTGGTGCTTTTCGATCCCTTCAATCGATCATAGAAAAGCCGAAACTGGTTATGCCATTCAATGATGTCATGATACCTGAATATTTCTCGGTCCGCTCTTGTTGGATGAGACACAATTTGGTTGTTTCAATCTTTGAAGAAATCATAACTTAAGCAGCCATAACATCACAACAAACCGACAACGTAGTTCCACCTCGACTTCCCTTACTGTCTGTTCGGCTTTTCACTCATAATGCAGGCTTTCTGCTCAAGCCTGAAACAAAACCAACTCCCTTACTAGTATTTCCTGGACAGGAAACTCTGATTTTTTCCTGTTTTAAACAATTACAAAGAAAAACTGATTTGGGATTTCCTGCCCAGGAAACACGTCTTTTCCTCCTCAAAACGATAATTTTCCAGGAAATCCCGCGACTAACCAGAAAAAAACAAAGGGCTGCTCTCCGGCGGAGTTCGGGCTTTACCGTTACTATGTTACTAATTGATCAAAAATTCCACTAGTTTATTTATCTTAATATTATCGTTCATTTTTTTTTAGATTTGAAAACACTGATTTTGAGAAAACCAAATGCATATTTGGAAACAGCGGGAAAAACTGCGTCTTTCAAGCTCTTTGGATTGAACAACAAGATTTAGAACTTGAATCACAATCTATACGAACACAAACAAACCATCCAATCTTGTTTTCATCTTCTGA